>DAOUVF010000025.1 GCA_030667765.1 Bacteroides sp. | reverse complement strand
CGTATTGCCGGACAGTCTGAGGATCGGTTTTGGAATATTCCCGGAGGACCCATCCACCTGGTTGTCACGGGCTTGATCTGTTCCGGGTACTTTTTCATTATGTCTCCGACCAGCCAGCCGGCCACGCCGTCTACTGTATCCCACCAGGATTTTGTGGTGATCAGGTATTCCATCAGCGGGAGTTCATTCCGGCCCAGTTTCTTTTTCATACGGTTCAGGAGGTCGATAACGGTGGACTGGCACTCGCGTTCTTCCATCTCCCATAGATAACGGGTGATTTCTTCGATCATGTTCCAGTCAGGCAGGCCGAATTCCTTTATATGGGCAGACATCATGCCTCTCCTTGCAGGTGTGCCTATTCCGTAGAAATCGAATTGGTCCTTCATGTATTCTTTCATCTGGACGGCACGTATTGGATCACGGTTATCCTCGTATTGCCTGATCAGTGGTTGCAGGTAAGCCGGTGCCATTAATCTGGTATTTAAAATTTGTAAGCTGCCTTTTCAAGTTCCCGGACCGATTTGAAGGCCCTGGGAGGTGAGAGGTACTGGTCCAGGAAACGGTATATCTCCAGGCGGATCTCCCGGGCTGTTTTTGTATCCATCCGGTTAAAGGAATGTCCTCCGGGGATCTCTTCATATATCTTGTATTCGAAATTTTTATTGTCAGCCTTCAGGGATTTGATCAGGTGTTCCACCTCGAGCACATTCACGTCATCATCATTGGTATTTGTATGGATCAACAAGGGTGTCTGGAGCTTATGTGCCTGCCAGGCCGGAGAACGTCTGCGGTATTCCTCAAGATCATCATGAGCTGTTTTTCCTATATGATAATCAGCCGAATAGAGTTCGCGATATCCTTGTGTCTGGTATCCCATCCTGGCTATAAGGTCGCTTACAGGAACTCCTGCATAAGCCACCTTGTAATTTTCCGGGTGATCGAAAATATTCATCAGGGCTATCAGTCCGCCATGACTCCAGCCAATGATACCTACCCTGTTCTTGTCCACAAACTCGCAATTGGTAAGCATAAATTCCCTGCTTGAATTAACATCTTCGATCTCCAATCCGCCATAATCAATCTTTTGATAATGCCTTTTCCCATAGCCGGTACTCCCCCTGTATTCAGCGGCAACTACAACGTACTGCTGGACCATTAATTCCCTGATAATATGCGTGTAATATGTCCCAAAATCACTATGAACGCCTCCGTGCGGGAAAACGATCAGGGGATATTTTTTGGATGGGTCTATGTCAACCGGTACAAAAACATAGGACCAGAATTTCACCGGATCCCCGGCTCCCAGGGCGGTTGGGTTTTTTTCTTTCCAGAGGGGTGGACCGGTCATATAAACCTTGTCAATGCGGGCGACATCCCCTACTTTGTGATACCAGAGAATATCATCAGCCAGTTTCTCAATGGAATTCAGTTTATGGTCAAGGTTCTCAAAGTATTTGTCCAGCTTATCCTCTTCCTCCTGGGCGGATAAAATCCCGAAGCAAATTGGCCCGGTTATGAACAGAGCAAAGAATATTCTTTTCATGGCTGTTAATTATTTGGATAAAGTTCCGGAAAAAACAAAGGTCGCCGGTCCATCAAGGATAATATCTTCAAATGTATCCGGGCCTGTTTGTCGAAAGGTCACAGATAATTCTCCCCCAAGGGTCCTGACCCGGAATGCCGTTTTGTCAGTTTTGTCAGTTTTGTCATTCATGGCTGCACAGATGGCAGATGCCACCACGCCGGTCCCACAGGAATATGTTTCATTCTCAACACCCCTCTCGTAGGTTCGCACAAACAGGTTTCCCCCCTCCTGCTGGATAAAATTCACATTGATCCCTTCTTCATTAAAATCTTTGCCGTATCGGATTTTTTGCCCGGAATGATAAACATCCATTTCGTCCAGTCCACTGGCAAAAACGCAATAATGGGGGGAGCCTGTATTCAGGAGGCAATGATCTTCATGCCGGGTGACACCCGATACCGGTTGCATATGCAGGCGGATATGATCCGTCCTGACAAGCTCTGCATCATGGACCCCATCTATTGCCTGAAACCTGGCAGTTGCATCGCACATATCCAGTTTATGGGCAAATGCCACAGCACATCTTCCTCCATTTCCACACAAACTACCTTCCTTTCCATCAGCATTGAAATAGACCATGCGAAAGTCCAGGTTGGGGTGTTCACGTATCAGGATGAGTCCGTCTGCCCCAATTCCAAAACGGCGGTCACAGAGATGGCTGATAAAAAATTGCTTGTCCAGAGGAAAGGTTTCATCCCGGTCATCGATCATGATGAAGTCGTTTCCTGTGCCATGATATTTCGAAAATCCGGATTCCAAACTCTTTTTTTGTTAAATATCGTTAAAAATAGCAAGTATTTGTAACAATAGAAATTCCCAATCGTTTTGAATTTGTAATTTTGAGGGGTTATTATAGAAGGCATGTTTTTTGAAGATGAACTCTTCCGGATATAAATTGTTATCAATACATAAGACACACAGAAATGAATGCAAAAAGATTCTTCGGTTCCATGTTACTGGCCATTGCAGGAGGAATAGCAGCAGTACTGATATATACGGCGATCGATCAAAAGGAGCCAACCTATATTGTGCAGGAAACCCCTGGGATGCAATATGTGAATCTGCCGTCTGCTGAATCCATTGCGCCAACTAATTTTATAGTGGCCGCTGAAACCGCAGTGGACGCTGTTGTACATGTCAAGACCAAAGCCTACAGGGAGGGTTCAGGGAATCCTTTCTATGATTTCTTTTTTGGCTATCGTGATGACGGGGAACAGCAGCCTGTTTTGGGATATGGTTCAGGGGTCATCCTTACATCTGACGGGTACATTGTTACAAACAACCATGTGATTGAAGGTTCGGAAGAAGTGGAAGTCATACTGAATGACAAGCGGTCTTTTGATGCTGAGATATTGGGTACAGATCCCAACACAGACCTGGCAGTGCTGAAGATCAGGGAAAATAAGCTACCATTTTTGAGGTTTGGGAATTCAGATGATCTCAGATTGGGAGAATGGGTACTTGCTGTTGGTAATCCCTATAACCTGACATCTACGGTCACAGCAGGCATTGTAAGCGCCAAAGCACGGAACATCAATATCCTCCACGGGCAGGAGCTGTCCATTGAGTCTTTTATCCAGACGGATGCAGCCGTAAACCCAGGGAACAGCGGGGGTGCCCTGGTGAATACAAATGGTGATCTGGTGGGTATCAATGCCGCCATTGCATCAAGGACTGGTGCATTCACCGGTTACTCATTTGCCATTCCTGTAAGCATTGTTAAGAAAGTTGTGGAGGATGTCATTGAATATGGTGCCGTTCAGCGTGCTATCCTTGGAGTGGTTATTGTAGAGCTGGATGCCGATGCTGCAAAGAAAAACAATATAGATGATATCGCCGGCGTTCTAGTAACAGGACTGAGGCAGAACGGGGCTGCCAACGATGCAGGAATTGAGATAGATGATGTAATCACTGCAGTAAATGGAGTCCGGGTAAACAGTCCGGCGGAATTACAGGAACAGGTGAGCCGCTATCGTCCCAATGATAAGATCAGCGTGACCATAAACCGAAAGAACCGGGTCATCCAGATGGATATAGTGTTGCGGAACCTGGAAGGCGGGACAGGCATTGTGGAGAAGCAGGAAGCCGTATCTGCTCTGGGGGCAAGTTTTGAGGAATTAACATCTTCAGAGAAACGTAACCTAGGCATTAAGAACGGCGTAAGGGTTGTGGACATTACAAGCGGAAAATTTCGGAGCAAAGGGATTAAGGAAGGCTTTGTTATTACACAGATCAATAATCATTCTGTTAACTCGCCGGATGATATAACGAGAATTGTAGAGAGTTCAGAAGAAGGAATTTATATAGAAGGAATATATCCCGACGGTTTAATTGCATATTATGCAATTCAATTGTAACTTTGTTGATACAATTAGATTTTAACAATTACATACCATCCCGTTTTACCAGTTTTTCTTTCCGGAGGAAGAATGGCCAAATGCTATGTGCATCAATGAGTAAGGGGGACTTCGATTAAATAGTTGTCATACAGGCAAATATTATTTGTATGATATACGTTAAAAAGTTGTTATTTATATTGACTTAAGATAGAAAAGGGTCTATTTTCGCAGAAGTTTTATTTGAGGAGTTATAATGAGACAGTTAAAGATCACAAAATCCATTACCAACAGGGAAAGCGCCTCCCTTGACAAGTATTTACAGGAAATAGGGAAAGAGGAGCTGATCACTGTTGAGGAAGAGGTTGAACTAGCACAGCGGATCAAGAAGGGAGACAGGACTGCTCTGGAGAAGCTTACCCGTGCAAACCTGAGGTTTGTGGTGTCTGTTGCCAAGCAATATCAGAACCAGGGACTCAGCCTGCCGGATCTGATCAATGAGGGTAACCTGGGACTGATCAAGGCAGCTGAGAAGTTTGATGAGACAAGAGGGTTCAAGTTTATTTCTTACGCCGTATGGTGGATCAGGCAATCCATATTGCAGGCCCTGGCCGAGCAATCAAGGATTGTCCGTTTGCCGCTTAACCAGGTAGGATCACTGAATAAAATAAACAAGGCTTTTTCGAAGTTCGAACAGGAATTTGAAAGGACTCCTTCACCGGAGGAGCTTGCCGAAGTACTCGAATTACCCAGAGAGAAAGTTTCAGATACCCTCAGGGTATCAGGCAGGCATGTATCGGTAGATGCCCCTTTTGTTGACGGGGAGGATAACAGCCTGCTGGATGTCTTGCCCAATAATGATTCACCAAATGCAGACAAGGCATTGTTGAATGAATCATTGACAAGGGAAATTGACAGGGCACTGGCCACTCTTACCGAACGGGAGCGTGATATCATCAAGTTGTTTTTTGGTATCGGGATACAGGAAATGACCCTGGAAGAAATAGGTGAGCAATTCGGACTTACCCGTGAACGCGTCAGGCAGATCAAAGAAAAAGCCATCAGGAGACTCCGCCATACATCCCGGAGCAAACTCCTGAAAACATACCTGGGATAGAAATATCAACGATATTATTTAGAAACCGTCTTAGTTTAAACTAAGGCGGTTTTTTTTATCTTGTTATAGAATATTAAACATCTTTCCATTAAAAGAAAGCTATGAAAACAGAAAAATTTCACCAAGTATCCGTATTACTTTCCATTTTCCTGATTTTATCCCTGACATGGGCCTGCCAGAGTGGTTCAGAAACAGGCAATCTGCCTGGCCAATGGCCGGTACTTAAGCATTATGACAAGGATCATGTCGACAGGATTGCCCTGCCGCTCGGTGGCATTGGCACCGGTACTGTATCATTGGGAGGTCGCGGAAACCTGATGGACTGGGAAATCATGAACCGTCCTGCAAAAGGTTATAATCCAGGTCCGAGGTTTGAAATTGCTCCATTTTTCGTTCTTTTTACTGAAGAAGATGGTCATAAGGACACCCGGATTCTTGAAGGCCCGGTTCCCCTGTATGAATATGAAGGTGAACGTGGCGTTTTCAGGGCTACCAATCATGGAATGCCAAGGTTCGAAGAAAGCACTTTTGATGCAGCCTATCCCTTTGGACAGGTGAACCTGCATCATTCCGGATTACCTGTCAGTGTACGAATAAAAGGATTCAACCCGCTTGTTCCGGCAGATGCTCAAAAAAGTGGAATTCCCATTGCTGTTCTTGAGTTTGAATTGAAAAATAATACCGGACATGATATAGATGCTGCCATCTCATTTTCCATACAAAATTTTATTGGCGATGATGGTAAATTTGGTGTATCCGCACGAAATATCAATGAATACCGTGAGGATCAAAATTTGAGGGGAATCTTCCTGAAATCAGAAGGCGTCGATAAGGAAGCTGAACAATGGGGGACCATTGCAATCATCACTTCATCCACTGATAATATTACATACCGGACTAATTGGAAGAAGCAACACTGGGGGTCATCCGTTCTTGATTTCTGGGATGATTTCAGTGAAGACGGTATGCTTGATGAACGTCCCTCCACAGGTGAAGACAGTCCGATGGCATCACTGGCATCAAAAATCAAACTTTTACCAGGTGAAAAAAAGGGAATTGAGTTTATTATTGCCTGGCATTTTCCAAACCGAATGGCCTGGTCCGATTCCAAACTGAAGAATTATTATGCAACACAGTATAATGATGCCTGGGATGTGGCCAGAAAAACGATGCCGGAAATAAAGGGATTGGAGGATCAAACCCTTGAGTTTATAAATGCCTTTATCGAGGCCGATTTACCGGATGTTGTGAAAGAAGCTGCATTATTTAATATCAGTACCCTGAGAACCCAGACATGTTTCCGGACGGAGGATGGCTATTTTTATACATGGGAAGGTTGTAACGATAATACCGGGTGTTGTTTTGGTTCATGTACGCATGTATGGAATTATGAACATGCAACAGGACATTTATTTGGTGAGCTGGCCATGAAGAAAAGGGAAATTGAATTTGGACTGGCGACCCAGGATGATGGCCTGATGAATTTCAGGGTGCGTCTCCCCTTGGAAAATGCACTATCCTTTGGACGGGCCGCTGCAGACGGTCAAATGGGAGCCATTATGAAAATATATCGCGACTGGCAGTTGTCCGGAGATAATGAAATGCTCGATAAGCTCTATCCCAATGTAAAAAAAGCTCTTCAGTTTTGCTGGATACCCGGAGGATGGGACGCCAACATGGATGGTGTGATGGAGGGAGTACAGCACAACACGATGGATGTGGAATATTATGGACCAAATCCGCAGATGGGAATATGGTATCTGGGGGCCTTAAGGGCCATGGAAGAAATGGCCAGATACCAGGGGGAGGAAGATTTTGCCAGGGAATGTCATGAATTATACACGAGTGGCAGTAAATGGCTGGATGAAAATCTGTTCAATGGGGAGTATTATATTCATAAGATACAGCTGCCTGAGAATATTGAAGATATCCATCCAAATCTGGTTATCGGGATGGGAGGAGATAACCGGCTTGATCCTGAATACCAGCTCGGTGAAGGTTGTCTTGTCGACCAGCTTGTGGGACAATATGTGGCACATATATGTGGACTGGGGTATCTGGTTGATTCCGTGAATCTTAGAACCACACTCAAGAGTATAATGAAATATAATTATATGGAAAATCTGAGTGAGCATTTCAATTGTTTCAGGAGCTATGCACTTGGTGATGAGGCTGCATTATTAATGGCAAGTTATCCGTATACAAGGCCTGAAAATCCCTTCCCCTATTTCACTGAGGTCATGACAGGATTTGAATATACAGCTGCGGTTGGTATGTTATATGAAGGACTTGAAGAAGATGGACTCAGGTGTATCCGGAATATTCGTGACCGGTACGACGGAATGAAAAGAAGTCCCTTCGATGAAGCAGAATGCGGTCATCATTATGGAAGGGCTATGGCAAGCTGGTCTGCCATTCTTGCCATGACCGGGTTCCATTATTCTGCTGTTGATCAGAGTATGTCGTTTAATCCCACGGAGGGTAAGTATTTCTGGTCGAACGGTTATCAATATGGTACGGTTGAGATAAAGGATCTCAGGAAGAATAAAACAGTAAGTCTGAACCTGTTAAACGGGGAATTAACATTAAACAGCTTTCTCCTGAATGGATTCGGGCATATTGAATTTGCAAGCGGAAAAATTTTCAAGCCAGGTCAACCTGTTGAATTTGAGGTGGAATTAAATGATACCCTTAAATAAATCAATTATGAGAAATTCATTACTAATTTCATTTATCATCCTGGGAGTGGTCTTTTTCGGGGCATGCACCCAGGAACGGTCAGATCAGCCACCCAATATCATCGTGATACTTTGTGATGACCTGGGATATGGAGACCTGGCCTGTTATGGTCACCCGCATATTCAAACCCCGAATATTGACAGACTTGCTTCAAAAGGTATCAAACTTACCTCCTGCTATTCTGCCGCTCCGGTTTGTTCCCCTTCAAGGGTCGGACTCCTGACCGGGAGAAGTCCGAACCGCGCCGGGGTCTATGACTGGATCCCTGAGGCAAGGAATGAAAGGGAGGATAGCCGTGATCTGGTTCATATGCGTACTTCTGAAACCACTATCCCGGCTTTACTGAGAAAGGCCGGATATCAGACCTGCCTGGTGGGCAAATGGCACTGCAATGCTAAATTCAACAGTCCGGAACAGGCCCAACCATCAGATTTCGGATTTGACTGGTGGTTCGCCACACAGAATAATGCCCTCCCCAATCATGAAAATCCCGTAAATTTTGTCCGTAACGGCGAGGATGTCGGTCCCATGCAGGGCTTCAGCTGCCAGCTGGTAGTTAAAGAAGCCATGGACTGGCTGGACCGGGCCGATATGGAAAAACCTTTCTACCTCCAGGTATGCTTTCATGAACCACACGAGAAAGTAGCATCCCCGATGGAACTGGTAAAAAAATATGAGCCGGTATCAAAAAATCATGATGAGGCTCAGTATTTTGCCAATGTAGCAAATGTTGACAGTGCTGTAGGAAAATTGATGAACAGGATAGTTACCTTAGGGGAGGAGGAAAACACCCTGGTTATTTTTACTTCGGATAATGGTCCGGAAACCCTGAACAGGTATGCTGCGGCATACAGGTCATACGGCTCGCCAGGTGAGCTAAAAGGGATGAAGCTCTGGACCCACGAGGCTGGTTTCAGGGTTCCTGGGATTATTTACTGGCCGGACAGGTTACATGATGGTGTAATTTTGGATACCCCGGTATCTTCACTGGATTTTCTTCCTACCTTTTGTTCATTGTCCGGAGTGGATGTGGCTGATCAGGACCTGGACGGCACGGATATTTCAGCTATTTTTAACAGGGGGGAAGTGAAGCGGACGAAACCATTGCTCTGGTGCTATTATAATGCATTAAATGACCATTATTTGGCGATGAGGGACGGGGACTGGAAGATCATGGCGAGATTGAATATCGAAGGGAATATATTGCCTTCGCTCAGTAACATACATGAGGGTAATGAAAAACTGGTAAAAAGTGCTGTCCTGGAGGATCACATGTTATTCCTGCTGTCAGAGGATATATCAGAAATTAAAGAAGTTTCGGCAGACCATCCCGATGTGTTTATTAGAATGCAGGATCTCCTTCAAGATCAGTACACTGAACTATTGGATAACTCACATATCTGGATCAAATAATAACATCAATATTATGAGTGCAACAACATTGAGTTACTTTTCTATACTCGCATTATGTCTTTTTCTATGCACACCTGTAGTGAAGGCTGAAAGCAGAGAAACAGATCATACGATAAAAGTATCACTTCAGAAAAGGCTTCCCTCTGAAGCAGAAGAAGGGGCATTTATCATAGTAAATGAGATGCAGGAATGGAAAGGCAATGAAACAGCCATTATCATATGCGATATGTGGGATAAACATTGGTGCACAGGAGCCACAGGAAGAGTTGCAGAAATGGCTCCGTTTATGAATACTGTCGTTTCAATAGCCAGGGAAAAAGGGGTCCAGATTGTCCATGCCCCGAGCGATTGCATGGAATATTACAAAGACCACCGGGCAAGAAAATTGGGGAAAAAGTACAAATTCAAGAGCGTTGAAGGAGAGCTGGGCGATGGTTTACTCGAAAGCGAAGCTGGTGCAGATTGGCCATTTGAAATTTCAGGAGGTGGATGCGATGACAAACCACAATGTAAAATTGGAAAAGCGTGGACAAAACAAATTGAATCTCTTGAAATATTTGATGGAGACATCATTACTGATTCCGGAGTTGAAGTGGGTAGCCTGTTCAAGAAAAAAGGAATCAGGAATGTTATCCTTGTCGGTGTTCATACCAATATGTGTGTCATAGGCCGTTCTTTCGGCTTACGTAACATGACCCGGTTAGGAATGAATGTGGTATTAATGCGCGATATGACCGATACCATGTACGATTCTGCTTCCTGGCCAAATGTTTCTCATTTTACAGGAAACAGCCTTATGCACGAATACATTGAAAAATATGTTTGTCCGACCATGGTATCAAGTGATTTTACCGGCCATAAACAATTCAGATTTGAAAATGACACACGTCCTGTAGTTGCTTTTGTTACTGCTGACGGTGAATATCGAGCCAATCAAAGACTGCCCGAGTTTGCACATGAGTTATTACTCACGAAAAATGTAAATTGTGAATTCGCCCTGGGGAAACCAGCCACCAAAGGTGAAGGTCGTCATAATATTGAAAACCTTCAAATCTTAATTGATGCAGATATTGCGGTATTCTTTGTTCGCAGAAGGGCACTTGAGCCCGAAAAATTGGCTATGATCAAGAACTTTGTAAGCAGCGGGAAACCGGTATTAGGCATCCGTACCGCCAGCCACGCCTTCGCTGCTAAAGAGAATATTCCCCGGAAAAATGGAGGTATCGTTGCATCCACAGGGAAGACTTCGGAATTTTTATCTGTCTGGCCTGAATTTGATGAAGAAATCCTGGGAGGGAATTATCATGGACATTATGGCCATTTAGATGAGGGGTGTGATGTATCAATTGTCCCGGGCATGGCAAAACACCCTCTGCTAAAAGGAGTTGACCCGGAAGGTTTTACCAGCCTCTGCACGCTATACAAAAACAGGCCTCTTCGATCCGGCAATGCACAGGTACTCCTGTTAGGAACCATTCCCGGTCAGCCCTCAGAACCTGTATTCTGGATGAATGAAAATAAATATGGAAATGTAATTTATACAGCACTAGGGCATTGGGACGATTGGGAAATTGAAAGTTTCAAAAATATCATGATAAATTCAATTGATTATTTTCTTGATACAATATCCAAATAATAATGAAAAGACGAGATTTTATTGGTAAAACATTAATTGGAACTTCCGGGGTGACACTTGGGACTTCCGGTTTATTCCCGGTTTCCGCTATGGGAGCCAACGACAAAGTTGTCCTCGCAATTATTGGTTCCGGCAGCAGAGGTATTTCGACAATAATCGATACATGCAAGCTAAATTCGAATGTAGAGATAAAAACGGTTTGTGATGTTAATGATCTAAAAGCAGCCAGGGCAATTGGATTGATTGAAAAAGAACTGGGTTACAGACCTCCTCACATAAAGAATATGAATGAGGTTTTTGATGACAAAGATATCGATGCTGTATGGATATCTACCCCTGAACACTGGCATGCTCTTGCTACCGTCTGGGCCTGTCAGGCAGGAAAAGATGTATATGTGGAGAAGACCCCTACAATTAGTATATGGGAAGGACGAAAAATGGTTGAAGCTGCTGAAAAATATAAGCGGGTTGTCCAGATTGGAACTCAAAACAGGAGCGCTCCATATGGATTTACAGCTCGCGATTACATAAAAAGCGGCAAACTTGGAAAGATTGTGCATGTTAAATCATATAATATGCTTGGGGGTGGCAAGTGGCTTGCACAACCTGATATAGCGATCCCCCAGGGACTGGATTGGGATGCATGGCTGGGGCCTGCACCCTATCGACCTTATAATCCTGATGTCCACAGTATGACGGACCGTGGGGGCTGGGGTAATTATTGGGCTTTCAGTGGTGGGACCCTTGCTGATGATGCCAGCCATGTGATGGATCTGGCACGTATGGTTCTGGGCGATCCGGGACACCCAAAATCAGTTTATGGATGGGGCGGAAATTATGCCTGGGGATCGGAAAGAGAAACGCCTGAATTTCAGAGCATCACATACGAGTTTGATGATTATGCAATGACTTGTGAAAGCGGAAATGCTACAAATTACATGATAAAAACGCCGGGAGAAATCAGATTTAGCGATTCCCGGTTTCCTGATTGGAAACAAAATGCAACCAGAACAGAAATATATGGTACTGAAGGCATGATGTATTTAGGACGACATGGCGGTGGCTGGCAGGTACTGGGTAATGACGGGGAAGTGCTGGCACAGGAATATGGGATATTCCCGGATAAATGGCACCAGCAAAATTTCATCGATTGTATCAGGTCACGAAAGCAACCCAATGGGCATGTTGAGCAGGGGCACCTGAGTGCCACGCTGGTGCATCTGGGAAATATAGCTTATCGTGTTGGTAACAAACAACTGTTTTTTGATGAGAAGAATGAACGTTTTATTGGTAATGATGATGCAAATCAATTGATTAAAACGTCTTATCGCGAGAAATATAAAATGCCGGAAAAGGTTTAGGCAGTTAAAATTTAGCATTATTATTCTTTTTTGTTCATGATCTCCTGTAGCTTGAACATTTCATCGCGCAGCCTGGCAGCCTCTATAAAATCCAGTTCGCGTGCTGCCTTTTCCATAGTCCGTTTGGTTTTGTCAATGGTTTTTTGAAGGGCACTCTTATCCATATAATTTATCAGGGGATCAGCCGCCAAATCGATTTCCGTCGGTTCAACATAATACTTCTCACCGGTGATCTGTGAAACGGGCCGGCCCATGATGGATTTGGATGTTTTGACGATCTGCTGGGGAGTGATGTCGTTCTCCTCGTTGTATTTCAATTGTTTCTCCCTTCTCCGGTCGGTTTCATGGATGGTTTTTTGCATAGAATCCGTTATCCTGTCTGCATACATGTTCACCTTGCCGTTTAGATTCCTGGCGGCACGGCCAGCTGTCTGGGTCAGAGAGCGTGCACTGCGCAAAAACCCTTCCTTGTCGGCATCCAGTATGGCCACCAGGGATACCTCAGGAAGGTCTAATCCCTCGCGAAGCAGGTTGATGCCTATCAATACATCAAAGGTTCCTTTTCGCAGTCCGTCCATGATCTCTACCCTGTCAAGGGTATCGATGTCGGAATGAATATACCTGCAACGAATATCCAGCCTGGAAAGATACTTCGTCAGCTCTTCAGCCATCCGTTTGGTCAGGGTAGTAACCAGCACTCTTTCCTCCCTTGCTATCCTTTCATGGATCTCTCCTATAAGGTGGTCGATCTGGTTCAGGCTGGGCAGCACCTCGATCACCGGATCGAGTAAGCCGGTCGGGCGGATCAATTGTTCAACAATCACTCCTTCGCACTTATCCAGCTCGTAATCACCGGGCGTGGCACTCGCATAAATAGTCTGGTTTACCACATCCTCGAATTCCTCGAATTTCAGGGGCCTGTTATCAATCGCTGCGGGCAGGCGGAATCCAAACTCCACCAGGTTTTTCTTACGTGAATGATCACCTCCGTACATGGCCCTTACCTGCGGCAGTGATACGTGGCTTTCATCAACGATGATGAGGTAGTCATCGGGGAAATAATCAAGCAAACAGAAAGGGCGTGTGCCGGGGAGGCGTCCGTCAAAATACCTGGAGTAGTTTTCTATACCCGGACAAAAACCCAGTTCCCTGATCATTTCGAGATCGTAGTTCACCCGCTCGGAGATCCTCCTGGCCTCCAGCTCCTTGCCAATATCCTTGAAAAAATCAATCTGCTTGAACAGGTCCTGCTCGATCTGTCTCAGGGCTGATTGCATCCTGTATTTTGTCGTGACAAAAATATTGGCCGGGTAGATGATTGCCTGGTCAAGCTTTTCCAGGGTGTTCCCGTTGACAGGATCGAATGTTTCTATCTCCTCGATATCATCTCCCCAGAAAATAATGCGGTAACCAAGGTCGGAGTAAGCCAGGTATATGTCGACATGGTCACCCCTCACCCTGAATGTCCCTTTTTTGAAATCTACCTCATTACGTGCGTACATACTATCCACCAACCTGCGCAAAAACTGGTTCCGGGCGATGACCTGCCCCTTTTCCAGCTTGATGGTGTTTTCATAAAAATCTTCAGGATTCCCGATCCCGTACAGGCAGGATACTGATGAAACGACTATCACATCTTTTCGGCCCGAAAGGAGTGAAGAGGTCGTGCTGAGCCTTAGTTTCTCAATTTCATCATTGATCGAAAGATCTTTTTCAATATAGGTATCTGTAACCGGAAGGTAGGCTTCAGGCTGATAATAATCATAATAGGATACAAAATATTCCACAGCATTTTCCGGAAAAAAATGTTTGAATTCACCGTATAGCTGGGCGGCCAGGGTCTTGTTATGACTCAGCACCAGGGTGGGCTTCTGTACATCCTGGATTACATTGGCAATGGTGAAGGTTTTCCCCGAACCTGTAACCCCCAGAAGGGTCTGGTATGGGTCGCCACGCCTTATACCTGCGACCAGTTCCCCTATGGCCTGCGGCTGGTCACCTGTAGGGGTAAATTCGGATGTGATTTTGAATTCCAATATTAATCTCTGGTTAAGGTTACAAATACCGGTAAATGATCACTGATGCCCCCGTGGTATTCCGCACCGCCGTATGTCCGGTTAGGCACAAACTGCTGGTTCTCTTCATTCTGATACAACATAAATTCCTCTTTCAATATGCGACCAGATTCGTAATCGCAGTTTAGTCCCCCGGGACTGTTAATGACGGCCTTGCTCACGATGATATGGTCTAGCATGTTCCATTTTCCGCGATAATTATAGCTTCCCTCTCCTAGGATGTTATGCATAT
>DAOUVF010000462.1 GCA_030667765.1 Bacteroides sp. | reverse complement strand
GTAGGGGCAAAATCAGTAAAGCTTACAATTCCATCATAGACCCTTCCCGGCTGCTTGATCCCACCGGGCCACATCATGGCCAGTGGCACCCTGTTGGCGATCATGTTCGGCATGCCCTTGACCCGCGGGAAAGGCATTCCATGGTCAGATGTGACGATCACCAACGTATTCTCAAGCATATCTCTTTCCTCCAGCATCTGCAGCATCCTCCCGATATGGCTGTCAAAATATTCAACCTCCATTGCATAATCCAGCATGTCGTTCCTTACCGTATCGCAGTCCGGCCAATACGGGGGTACTTCGTCTATGTCAGACAGGGTTTTGCCGGCTTTGTTGACGCCGGACCGGTACTCATACGCCCTGTGTGGTTCTACGCTGCCATACCAGAAGCAGAATGGTTCACCTTCCGGTTTTGCATCCAGGAAAGCCTCGAAATTTGCAGCATAATCATTATTGCTGATATAATCTGTCGGCGGTTCAGTTTTATGCTCATTAAAGGCAGGTCCCAACAAATCACGGCTTTCCCCCTCAGCTGTTTTTACGACCCCAGGGGCCCATCCCTTGAGGGTATGGCCCACAAAATACCCGTTCTCTGTCAGGCATTCTGCATAGGTCTTGAATTTGGGCGGGAAGTAACACCAGTGGTTGGCTGCCGCCTCCAGCTGCCAGGAATTCCTTCCTGTAACTATGCAGGACCTGGAAGGGGCACATTTTGCGTTAGGTGTAAAAGCCCTGTTAAAGAGTATGCCCTGCTGGGCGATCCTGTCAAAGGAAGGCGTTTTAACCCAATCACATCCATAAGCCCCGGCATGGGGAAATGATTGATCATCTGCGATACAGAACAGGATGTTCGGCCGTTCAGTTTCGGCGGTTTTTTTTGAACAGCCGGCAAACATGATCAGAATGCCGGCTAAAATAAACAGGGTGTGTTTTTTCATTGGTATATAATTGATTAGTCTTCTGTGATCTTGCTCCCCCACCAGTCTTCATTCGGTTGCCAGACCGGGGATAAATAATTCAATCTGTCCTGTTCCAATCTGGGCCAGAGGCCATTCCGGATCTCCTCCTCCTGTCTTTTCTTATACAGGTCCTCATCATATTCAGGATCAGGAACCGGAATATTAGCATCTACCTCTGCCAGCCAGTCCTGCAATTCAGATCCCATCTGCCAGGTTATTTCAGGATAGTCAGCCGAGACATCGTTCTTCTCTTCAGGATCGGTTGCCAAATTGTATAACTCATCATGCCCGTCTTCATAATAATGGATCAGTTTCAAGTCTCCTTCCCGGATGATGGAAGAAGGATCACCGCCCTGATTCCCATAATGAGGATAATGCCAGTATAGAGGCCTTTCCGGAATACTGCCTCCGATTAAAAGCGGTACAAGGCTGACCCCGTCGATATGCTGCACCGGTTTCAGGTCTGCTCCCACCAGTTCCAGCAGGGTGGGATAGAAATCTGTCCCCGTTACAGGTACATCACATGTTGCACCCGGACTTACCAGCCAGGGTACTTTAATAAAATAGGGTTCCCGTATCCCCCCTTCCCACTGGTATCCTTTCCCTCCCCTCAGGGGCAGGTTTGAGGTTGAGAAATTATCACCTGATGAAACACCCCCATTGTCAGAAGTAAATATGACAATGGTATTCTCTTCCAGTCCAAGTTCCTCCAGGCAGCTTAAGACCATCCCCACCGCCTCATCCATAGCTTCTATCAGTCCCCCGTAAATAGGATTATCCTGCACCTGCCTTATGGGAAGTCTTCTTTCCATGATATAACCCGACTCCGCAATACCCATTCCCTCGGCTTTTTCCCGGTATTTATCCCATTTCTCCCGGGTGGTCTGGATTGGACTATGGACTGCATAAAATGACAAATAGGCAAAAAATGTGGTATCCCTGTTTTCCCTGATAAACTGGACGGTCTCCCTGGCCAGCCTCATGGAGAGATTCTCTCCCGGATCTCCATCTTCAAGCTTGGGATTATTGTAAGGTGAAAAATATCCACCCCGGGGGCCACCCCTTTCATAACCTCCCTCATTAAAATCAAAACCATGATCTTCCGGGTAGGAACCCTGGCTCCCAAGATGCCATTTACCTGCAAAGAATGTCAGATAGCCTTCTTCCTTCATTGCCTCCGGGAGTATTGTGAAATCATGGGAAAGATTGTGCACATATTCTGCCGGAAGCAGCTTGTTGTATCGCTTGGCTTTCCTCCACTCCGTTCCGGACCTGGCACCGATCCAGTCAGTAATGCCGTGCCTTCCCGGGAACTGGCCGGACATAATGCTGGCTCTAGAGGGACTGCAAACCTGGCAGGTGGCATGTCCGTCGGTAAAGATCATACCCTCGAGTCCGATTTTATCTATGTTTGGGGTTTCATAAAATTCGCTGCCCATGCAGCTCAGGTCATGATATCCCAGGTCATCCGCCAGGATGAACAGGATGTTGGGTTTTGGGGAAGGGTCCTTTTGCTGGCAGGACATCAGCAGGCCAAGGCCTGAAAGGAGAACCATGGCAAGCAGTTTTGATATTTTACTTCGGATTATCATCTCTCAATTTTTTCATGGATTGAAATGGAATATAAATGTACAGAAGGATTCCGGTTAATCAAATTTCAACTATGTATTCGCCCGGACCATATTCTCCGATCAGGCTGAAACCGCCTTCTTCCCGGATAACATCCACGCCCATCCCGTTCAACATGACAGTTGCCTCCCTTT
>DAOUVF010000315.1 GCA_030667765.1 Bacteroides sp. | reverse complement strand
TTTATTCGGACAGGAGTTACTGGGTGTGGATGCGGGCCGTGTCATGGGACTGCTGTTCAGCCTGCTCTTATTCTCAACCGTAAGTTCGCTGGTCATTACCGGTCCGAGGGTCACCCAGGTCATGGGGGAAGATTACCCAGGTATCAGGTGGTTTTCCCACACATCTGTCTTCGATACACCTGCCCGGGCCATCTATATACAGGCAGGCATCGCCATTGTCTATCTAACAACTTCCACCTTTGAACAGATGATCACCTATATCGGGTTCACCCTGAACCTGATGACCCTGCTCGCGGTACTGGGAATGATGCTGCACAGAAAGAATCTTCCATCCGGCAATGCTGCTGTTTACAGGGTCAGGCCCTACCCCTTGCTGCCCATCATATTCCTGTTGATCAATACCTGGATCATGATATATGGACTGGTTTACCGCCCTGTCGAATCCTTTGCGGGGATCATCACCGCTGTATTGGGACTCCTGGCATGGTTCTGGCTGAAGCATAAAAGCCAGCAGCAAACAGTTTCATAATAGTTTAATAGCACTTCATATTTTTTTCAAGGATATTGTATACGGAGCCTCCATTTGAGCTCGCTCAAATGTAAGCGACATTACAATATTCTTGAAAATGATAAAGACAGGATATGCTATTTTGAGATCGCTTACGGCTTGATTTATTCTTCCGGCAGGTCCAGTTCGACTTCCTGGAGGAACCTCACGCTCTCATCCAGGTCAGGGTAAAGTATGCGATCCTTATCCACAAAACTGACCCTTTTCCTGTATTGGCTGAAAAAGTTTTCCAGGTATGGTGAAGATTTGGCCGGCCTGCGAAAGTCCAGGGCCTGGGCCGCATTGAAAAGTTCAATGGCCAGGATGCGTTCCAGGTTGAGCAGTATCTGGTGGCATTTAATAGCCGCATTGGCCCCCATGCTCACATGGTCTTCCTGTCCCGCGCTGGACTCTATTGAATCAACCGAAGCAGGAGTGGATAATTGTTTGTTACGGCTCACCATGGCCGCCGCGGTATACTGCGGCATCATAAACCCGGAATTCAATCCGGGCTGTGCGACCAGGAAGGGCGGTAATCCGCGGTGCCCGCCTACCAGCTGGTAAGTCCGCCTTTCGGAGATATTCCCCAGCTCCGACATGGCAATGCACAAATTATCCAGCGCAATGGCAAGGGGCTGGCCATGAAAATTACCGGCGGATATGATCAGGTCCTCATCCGGAAAAATCGTTGGGTTGTCCGTAACAGAATTGATCTCATTCTTGAAAACATAGGCCACATAGTTAATGGAGTCTTTGGAAGCTCCGTGAACCTGTGGAATACAGCGGAAAGAATATGGATCCTGAACATGTTTCTTGGACCGGTTGATCAGCTGGCTGCCTTCCAGCAGGTAACGTATCCTGCGGGCTGTCTTGATCTGTCCCTGGTGTGGCCTGATCTCCTGGACCAGGGGATGGAAGGGTTCTATCCTGCCATCAAAGGCATCCAGCGAAATGGCAGCAATGATGTCTGCCAGTTGCGACAGTTTAAAAACCCTCAGGCAGCTGTGCACGCCGAAAGCACTCATAAACTGGGTGCCGTTCAGCAGGGCAAGTCCCTCTTTGGAGGCAAGCTTCACCGGTTCCATATCCAGTTCCTTGAGCACAGACATGACAGGTTTTCTTTTCCCCTGGTAATAGACCTCCCCTTCTCCGATCAATGGCAGGCTGAGATGAGCCAGCGGGGCCAGATCACCGGAAGCCCCCAGGGAACCGTACTCGTAAACAACGGGGGTGACCCTGTGATTGAAAAACTCCACCAGCCGTTGTATCGTTGATAACTGTATGCCGGAATTGCCGTAGGCGAGGGACTGTATCTTCAGGAACAGCATTAAACGGGTAATCTCACGGGGTATCTCATCACCCTGGCCGCAGGCATGCGATAGTACCAGGTTTCTTTGCAATATCTCCAGGTCCCCATGTGATATCAACCTGTCATGCAAGGACCCGAAACCTGTATTGATCCCATATAAGGGCTCTTTTGTATCCGCCAGTTTTTGATCAAGGTAGGTCCTGCATTTCCGGACAAGCTCTATGGATCTGCCGGAAAGCTCCAGATCCAGTCCATCCCTCATGATCTGTTGAACCCTTCTGAACTGGAGTTCGTCCGGGGAAATCTTATGAACGGCATTATCCTTCATTCGCTACCAAAATGTGACGGATGGCCTCCTGTGTTGTCAGCTCTTTTTGCATGCCTGTTTCCATGTCCTTGATGGTTAAAATGTTTTTGATGATTTCATTCTCACCGACCAGGGCAACAAAGGGAATGCTTTTGGCATTGGCATAGCTCATCTGCTTTTTCAGTTTGGCCTGGTCAGGGTAGATCTCGGTCTCTATCCCGGCCGCTCTGAACGCAGGCAGCAAAGTCAGAATATATTTCTCCTCCTCCCTTCCAAAATTAACGAACAGGATACGTGTCCCGGTGCTCACTTTTTCGGGAAACAGTTCAAGCTGGTGCAGTACATCATAGATCCGGTCGGCTCCGAATGATACGCCAACACCCGATACATCTTCCAATCCAAATATCCCGGTCAGGTCATCATACCGGCCACCGCCACAAACGCTGCCAATCTCCACGTCATTGGACAATACTTCGATGATGGCTCCGGTATAATAGTTCAGTCCCCTGGCCAGGGTCAGGTCCAGTTCCACGGATGCCTTCATATCCCGGTTATCGAGATACTCAAAAAGCCTGATCATCTCATTTACACCCTGTATGCCTGTTTCGCTGCCGGATAATATGTTCTTCAAGTTTTCCAGTTTCCGGAAATGATCCCCGGAAAGATTGATGATTGGTTGCAGCTTGTCCACCGCCTCCGCAGACAACCCGCGTGATCTAAGTTCTTCATTCACTTTATCGGTACCGATCTTATCGATCTTATCGAGGGCCACAGTTATGTCAGTCAGGCGGTCCCTTTCACCAATGACTTCAGCAATCCCTGCCAGGATCTTCCTGTTGTTGATCCTGATATCAATGTTCATCCCGAATCTTTCAAATACCATGTCTGTGATCTCTATCAGTTCGAATTCGTTCAGCAATGACCTGCTGCCGATAATATCCGCATCGCACTGATAAAATTCCCGGTACCGTCCTTTTTGTGGCCGGTCAGCCCTCCATACCGGCTGTATCTGGTAACGCTTGAATGGAAAGTTGATCTCGTTCCTGTGCTGTACCACATAACGTGCAAATGGGACCGTAAGATCATAGCGAAGGCCTTTTTCACTGATCTGGGTCGATAACCTGGCTATGTTTCCCCTGTGTAGCTGATCATCACCAACTCCGGAAAGGAAATCGCCTGAATTCAGGATCTTGAACAGGAGCTTGTCCCCCTCCTCCCCATATTTTCCCAGCAGGGTATCCAGGTTCTCCATGGCCGGAGTTTCAATCGGCTGATAGCCATAAAGCCTGAAAACATCTTCAATCGTGCTGAAAATATACCTCCGGCGTGCCATTGCATCCGGGGAATAATCACGGGTCCCCTTGGGTATATTTACCTTCTTCACTATTTGCTGATCTTCTTCAGGTCTTTTGACAGAAAGCCATCCGGTTTTTTATCATTGATCATATGATAATCGAAATAATAGAAGCTGGCATCTGCTGCTCCGATCAGGACCTTGTAACATCTTGCTTTCAGCCTGGTACCTTCCGGCCCGACCTTGTGCAGGAAGACCACATCTTCATCCCTGTCTGAAATGGCCTGCCGGATCTCCTCCCTGGTAACCAACTTAAAATCATAGGGGTAGACCTTCCTTATCCGTGAAGTTGAGTTCACATCATTTGCCATTTCATCCTCAAGCAGGTATAATGTTTTTTGCTTCACACCTTTAATGTTATCATTATAATGCTTGAAAACATTGGTTGAAATGATCTCGGGATTGGCATGGATCAGCCTGAGATGCTGCTGGGCGAAACGGACAAGGATACCAAGCTTGTAGTTATAGGACTCGTCTTCAACATTGGTGTATGATACGGGGACGGATACCAGGTCAGGCATCATGCCAATGTGAAAATAATCTCCCCCCAGGGAAACATTCAGGAACCTGTATTTAGCATTCAGTTTATCCTTCTCAAAAACTACCGTGGCGAGAAACAGGAAGGAATACTCCGGATTCATTCTTTTCTCTTCAAACTCAGAAAAGGGTATGATCTCATATTCTGTAATATCCCATTCTTTTGCCATAACCTCTTCAATTTCAGCATCAAAGGTGTTCAACGGGTTTTTATCCTTGACGACCAGCGTTTTGGTTTT
>DAOUVF010000442.1 GCA_030667765.1 Bacteroides sp. | reverse complement strand
TTTTTTCTAATTTTGTGTTCTTTACATGTCAACCCATTAAAAACACACCCGTGAAATTTAGAAAAAACCTGTTGATCTTCTCAGTGGTTCTCCTTTCCACTATTATGATTAATGCCCAGAAAAAATCACCTGTGACCGATGGGCAAAGCAGGCTGAAGCTGTATCAGCAGCATCAGGATATGCTGGCATCCTCTACCGTGAAAGACCTGCACTGGCAGCATCTGGGTCCCACAAACATCAGCGGCCGCTGCACCGATGTTGTAGCGGTCAGTCCCAGGGGAAAAAGCTATACCATCTATGTTGCCGTTTCTTCCGGGGGTGTCTGGAAGACGGTCAATGAAGGGGTAAGCTGGGAACCCATCTTCGAACAGGCAGTGACCACTGACATTGGAGACATAGCCATTGATCCCACCAATCCGGATATACTCTGGGTTGGTACAGGGGAAGCCAATATCTTCCGTAGTTCCATGGCAGGATGCGGGCTGTACAAAACCACAGACGGAGGGGAGAGCTGGGAGCATGTGGGACTCGAAAACACGAATACCATAGCCAGGATCATCGTTGATCCGACTAATACAGACATTGTTTACGTAGCGGCCTCCGGGCATGAGTGGACAGACAATGAGGAAAGAGGGATCTATAAGACAAGGGATGGCGGAAAAACATGGGAGCAGGTGCTGTATGTGAATGACAGGACAGGTGGGAATGACCTGGTCATGGATCCAACCAATCCGGATGTGCTTTATGCCACTACCTGGGAACGCATCAGGAAAAAATGGAAGGATCCCCGGACAGAAAATGATTATACCGGGAGCGGGATATGGAAAAGTATGGATGGAGGAGAGAACTGGAAGCAGATCAATGCGGGACTCCCCCCTGCGAATAAGCGGGGACGCATCGGCATTGACCTGTGTTCTTCCAGGCCGGAGGTGGTTTATGCATTCGTCGATAATTATGAAATGGCCAGGGATGAGGCATATGATGAAGTGGATTCCTATGGCAGGCCCAAGGGAAAAGTGATCAAGGGAGCAACCATATACCGCTCGGATGACGGAGGGGAGAACTGGACTCAGACCAGCGGACTGACAGAAGAGACGAAACCATACATGGAAAAGCATTCTGCTACCTACGGCTGGGTATTCGGCCAGATCCGGGTGGACCCGGTAGATGAGAATACCATTTATAGCATGGGACTTGCCCTGCATGTTTCCAGGGATGGTGGCAAAACCTTCGAACGCCTGCCTGGCATGCATGGTGATCACCACGGCCTGTGGATCGATCCCGATAACACGGATTACCTGCTGAACACCAATGACGGGGGCATCTGCGTATCCTATGACAGGGGCGAAAACTGGAGGTGTTTCCTGGATAACCTGCCAGTAGTTCAATTTTTCAATGTGAATTATGACATGAAAGATCCATTCAGGGTATATGGTTCCATCCAGGATCATGGCAGCATGTATGGAGTGGTCGACCTCAGTAATGGTCGGGACAAAATACCTGCTGTGGAATTCGAATGGGCCCCCGGCGGAGAAGGCAGCAGCCATGCCATTCATCCCCAAAACACGGATATTGTTTTTTCTGCTGGATTTTATGGCAGCATACAGCGGACAGATATGGGCAATGAGGGTCACTGGTACAAAAACACAAAATCCCTGCTACCGAAAACCTATCCGGATGAACCGAAACTCAGGGGACAATGGATCGCCCCCTTCATCCACTCACCCCATAATCCTGATATAATATACCATGGCATGCAGTATGTTATGATGTCACGTGACAGGGGAGATACCTGGGAGTATATCAGTCCCGATTTAACTTCCAACGATCCAAAGAAAATGGGGGATATTTCCTACCAGACCCTGACGAGTATATCCGAATCCCCGCTTAAATTCGGACTGCTTTATGCCGGTAGTGATGACGGCCGTTTGCACCGCACAAAGGATGGGGGTGGTACATGGACCGAGATCATTGAAGGCTTGCCGGATATGAAATGGATTTCCCGTGTGGAAGCATCCGGGTATGACCTGGGCACAGTATACCTGGCCCAGAATGGCAAGAGGGATGATGATTTCCAGGTTTATATTTGGAGGTCCGTTGATTTTGGAGATACCTGGGAGGATATATCCGGAAATATCCCTGTTGGTCCGGTTAACGTGATCCGCGAGGATCCCATTTATCCGGAAATACTCTATGTGGGAACGGATATCGGTGTTTATGTTACAAAAAACAGGGGGGAAACCTGGGAGGTACTCGGGGACCTGCCATCAACCTATGTCCATGACCTGGTGATCCACCCCCGTGACAATATGATCATCATCGCCACACATGGAAGGGGAATATGGGTCCTTGACGGTGATAGTGTCAACGGGGGAAAGCCGCAGAAACAGCGGTGATTCGATTGATTCGCCTCAGGAAAAATATTCTATAGACTTGTCAACTGCTACACTTCTTGTTTAGCACTCTTTCACGGTTGAAATCTAGTTGTAGATAGTCATTCGTATCCATTTGTTCCTTTAACTGAGAAACACTCCGAAATCTGGCTGTGCTGGTGGTCGGCTTGCAATTTCACTTATATTAACTCAGAATTAAAGATATCTACCATTCTACTTCAGACCATATGCTGATTTTCTGATAAATGTGACATCAAGTTGTAATGTTAGTTTTTGTAAACAGACTATAAGGCTTTTGTCAGGGAAATCAAAGAAAAGATCAACCAGGCACAGTTGAAGGCTATGCAGGCAGTAAACCTTGAATTGCTGAATCTCTATACAGACGTTGGTAAATCCATTGTTGATAAACAGGAGCAATTTGGCTGGGGCAAATCAGTTGTTGAGAATCTTGCCCAAGATCTGCAAAAAGAGTTCCCGGGCATGCAGGGGTTCTCTGCTAGGAATCTTTGGCTCATACGGTCGTTTTATCTTGAGTATAAGGACAATATAAAAC
>DAOUVF010000283.1 GCA_030667765.1 Bacteroides sp. | reverse complement strand
CAATTTCTTCATCTGACCAGGCGGCAGGTGCAAATTTCACGATATGGATATTCACCCCTGAATCATTGTACATTTTCCTCATCTCGATGAATTTGTCCATGGATACAGAAAGTCGCCATTCACGTTGTTTCTCCCTGGCATCCTGCACTTTTTGATCATAGATTGCCCGTTCCTCTTCAGTCATTTCAACATCTCTGGCCGGCCTGGTAGGCGAGGGAGGGAGCCCGGCAAAACGTTCCGCAACATCACCCATCAATTCAATGGAGCTGATCCCTGATTTGAGGCAATAGCTCAGAATGTCCGCAGCTTCGCCATTCGGCATGCTTCGCCAGCTGTATGAGATCACACCGATCTGTACGCCATTGAAATTTGAATCTGGCATATCAGTGCCAGTACATGAATTTCCCAGGACCAAAGCGGACAGAACCACAACAACGAGGGAAAGTTTTGCAATAATTAATTTATACATGTCTTTTAGTTTAAATGGTTATTCTTTAATTGATGCACATTCCTTTATTTCACAAGGACTACCCAATCCTTTTTCAGGTCAGCAGGAGGTTCTCCTAAAGTTACAATGGACCCGCCCAGCACTTCCGTAATCGAGCTATTATGCAATTCCCCCCCAGTTCTCGGATTGTACCAGTTCACCTTAAATTTTCCTTCTACCCCCGTCAGGTCCAGCCTGGCTGATCCCGCTGCAGGAAGATAAACAACATAGATCTCACCAGGTTTTGCAAAGCAGTACACGCTATTGTCATGCAGCTTATTGCCGACCAGTGCATCTGCATTTTTCATTTCCCAGAACGGAATCCCGTGATCATGGAAAAAGGCCAGGGCGAAACGGGAGTAATCCCATGTCAGCTCCCGGCTCCGCCAGTCCTGTGCACCCAGGTCATTTTCCGGGAGCCGGTAACCGAAGTAATATTCCACACCTGCACCACCTCCCATCAGGTTGCCCCAGAGTACCTCACTCCGTATCTCGTCAATGGTGGGTAACTTGGGACTGTCCTCATCCTGGTCCAGTGCAGCCACCGCCTCTTTCATACCTGGGTAGTCAGGATCTGCAGGTGTTCCTGTTGCCGCATTGCCGGCCTCATCATGGGCAACCACCCAGGGATGTCCTGACTCCTCCGATCGGGTGACCCAGCGGACCGCCTCGGCATGTGTTGTCGAAACATCACTGTTCTGTATGGAAAGACCCGTTAAGACGGAAGGGGCTCCCAGCAGGGGATTATAGACAGCATCGTGCCGGTCGGGATAGGTATGCAGGACGATGATATGTCCGTAGGGATCAGTTTGCCGGATAAACCCGGCCATGTCGCGGATCTGCCGGGTGGACTGGGTATTTTCCTCACCAAGGTTCCAGTTAAGAGCCAGGTGATGCCCGTACCTGGCAATCAGTTCCCTCAGGTACAGTTTCCGTTCTGGTCCCAGGTCCCCCCCGTCGAGTGCTTGCCGGGTGGAAGCTTCATTCCTGTGGTTCAGATCGTCATTCTCGGTCTCCTGCAGCTTGAAGTGCAGGTACATTCCCCGGGTGGTGGCATGGCTGAACACTATCTCCCACTGGTCCAGCTTGGAGCAGTCAAAGTGGTATTTATCACCACGATTGATGTGCGGCCAGACATTATCCCCGTCTCCACCCGCGTTATATGTCAGGAATGAGAATACATTGCATTCCTTCCCGGAGAGGTAATTGATGGCACCGATCAAACCTTTTCCCTTTCCGTCCTTCCAGGTGGGATCTCCTGTTTGCCAGTCCCCGATGTGTGGCCCCCAAGACTTCAGTCCCGTGGTAACGGCCTCACCCGTACGTTTTACCCCGGCTTCTTTTGCTGCATAAGTGCCATCGAAATCTTCATAAGCCAATAGCGTTTCAGGAGAATCCGCTCCCGCCTTGAGAAAGTATTCCCCGGTACCTGCAAATCTCAGGTAACGCTGGCCATCATACTGCAGCCTTCCTTTCGCCCGCAGATCAGCACCCTCTTTATCACCCGGACCAATTCGAAAACTGCCGCTTATCCCATCCCAATCAGTGGGTTCATCCTTCAGACTGAATGATACTTTGTAGTCCCAATTGCCCGTTTTATCCGGAGCAAGATGTGCACGCCACCTGTCTCCGCTTTCTGCTGAGGTTTCCGCTGCATTCCCATCGGCTGCGAAATACCCGGGAACAGTATAGGATGGATCACCTGATTCATGGGTGAAAATAACATCCATCCTGTAATCTGTAAAAGGATTCGGAAGGGTATCACCTTCATGGGCGAAAGGTCCCTCAAGGGTCAGTATCACATTATGCCATTGCTTTAGTTCACCGCTGATCTCAATGGCTCCGCCTGGCTTACATCCCTGGTTGCAGACCAGTGCCAGGATGAGACCATGCCATAATAAAAGTCTTTTATTTTTCATGCCCCCATTCCTACAATATTTCTTTGATCCTGATATTTCTGAACTTTACTGCCATGTGTACACCTCCATGGAGCTGCAGTCCAATGGGACCCTCATCATTGATCACGATGCCCTCATAGTCCACAAAGGGTTCTTCGTTCAGGAAGGTCTGGATACGCTTGCCCGTCATGATAACCCGGAGATGGTTCCATTCGCCTACCTTATGAAACTCATCAACCTTATCGGTCTGCCCGGGATAAGCACCCTTTTCATCTTTAGGTGCATAAATACAGGCTGTCATATCCTGCTGGAGGGAACGTGAAATACCGATCTGGACCTGGTGACCATTACCACGGGGGAAGACCCCGGTGTCATAGTCCTTGGTTAATGTAATATACTCAAGCTCAAGATCGTAATCTTTGTAGGTCCTGGTGGTCCATAGCATGGATGCTTTCTCATCCGGATTTTCACCGACTAGCTCTCCATTTTCAACCTTCCAGTGTGAAGTCACCTCCGCCGGATCACATTCCCAGCCATCCAGGGTTTTGCCATCAAACAGCTTCACGGATCCGGTGCCACAGCTGCCTGCTATGATCAGAACTACGATTAGATAAGAAATTTTCATTATTGTTTTCATCAGAAATGTTTTATAAGGTTTTAAACAACTTTGGGGACTACATAGGGATGCCTATATTTCCTTGTCAGCATCATATTTGCCTCATCATGATCGATAAACCTCTCGAACTCTCCATTGAAGTTCAGGGTATCTCCGACCTTGTATGCAATATTAGCGATCAATGGAAGTGCGGAGGACATATGACCTTCAGCAATGTCACAATTCAGATCGAAGCGGTTCCCCGAACGGATAGCATCGATAAAATTGGCAAAATGCCCGCCACTGCTGGGGGCAGCACGAAATGTCTGATCGCCTCCGACAGCAGCACCCTCTGCTTCCATGTCTGAGCCCGCAAATGGCTCTTCTTCACGCTCTTTATACGCCTTCCAATTGCGGCCGTTTATTTCAAGCCAACCCTCGTTGCCATATAATATATTCCCGATTTTGATACCTGAAGGAGCTTCTGCATTGGTAAAACGGCCCCGGGTTTCGAACTCAAGGACCTTACCGTCTTCATATTCAAATACAGAAGTTTGCGTGTTGGGGGTCTCCTGGGAACACTCGTGTGGAGAAATCCCGAATATTCCACCCATGGACTGGACCTTGACCGGATGGACCTTTTTATTAAGTCCCCAGCGGGCAATGTCGAATTGATGAGGCCCCTGGTTGCCCGTGTCACCATTTCCGGTGTCCCAGTGCCAGTGCCAGTTATAATGCCCTTTCTTCTCATTGTAGGGACGGTAAGTAGCAGGACCGAGCCATAGGTCATAATCCAGTGTTGAAGGGGGTTCGCTATCCTTCGAAATGCCAAATGAATTCCTGGGCTTGAAGCAGGTGCCGCGCGACATATATACATCGCCAATGCCACCCTCATGTAAAAAAGCCATGGCCTGCATCACATTGCTGCTGGACCGGTTCTGAAATCCCACCTGGACCACAATGTTATACTTCCTGGCCGCTTCCACCATTTTACGGCCCTCAAATACATTATGTGAGCTGGGCTTTTCAACATATACATGTTTCCCGGCCTGGCAAGCCCAGATGGATCCCAGCGCGTGCCAGTGGTTGGGTGTGGCCATGGCCACAGCATCAATCTCCTCGTCATCGAATACCCTTCGCATATCCTGCTCAGTACCCGGTTTTTTTCCATTTTGATTTTCAGCAGCCAAGGCTACGGCTTCATTAAAAAAAGCTGTATCAGTATCACATATCGTTTTGATAACTACGCCATTATCATACATTTCGGAGAAAGACTTAATGTGGCTTTGCCCCCTACTGCGTATTCCGATGACTGCTATCGTAACCCGGTCATTTGCCCCCAGGATGCGGGCATATGATTTTGCCGACATAGCTGTTAATCCAACCGTTACACCTGCCGTACCCAGGGCTGTCTTTTTAATAAAGGTTCTTCTGTTTTCCATTGCTAGTAATTATTTAGTTATAATGCATTCAAGGTATGAAATTTTTGCTTTCTGCCGACTTTTTAACTGATTGCCACCACTTTTCAATTTCCTGGGTCAGGCTCGAAACTACTTCCGGATTTTCGGCTGCCAGGTTTACCTGCTCATGTGGGTCTTCCAGCAAGTTGTACAAGTGGGGCTGACCGTCCGGTT
>DAOUVF010000281.1 GCA_030667765.1 Bacteroides sp. | reverse complement strand
CTGGGTCTCAACCATGGTCGAGATAAAGATACCAAAGGAAAGCGCCACACTGATGAACAGCAGGCATTCCAGCAGCAGGAGTGCCAGGCTTCCATGGACAGGCAATCCGAAGACAAAATATCCAATCACCACGATGGTGACGGCGTTGATAAATGAAAGTACCACATAGGGTGTGACTTTCCCGAGGATGATCTGTAAAGGCCTGAGCGGGGATACCAGGAGGGCTTCCATTGTCCCCATTTCTTTTTCCCTGGTGATGGTTATGGATGTCATAAGGGCCGAAACGATCATCAGGATGAGGGCCATGACACCGGGGACAAACATGAAAGCGCCCTTCATGCTTTCATTATACATCATCCTGACTTCCGGCCGGATCCTGAGGAGTCCCCCGGCATCAGCCTGGAGTCCAAGCATATAATCCTGTATAATGGCCGAGGTATAATTAACCACCAGGTTGGCTGTATTCGCATCGGATGCATCCGCAATCAATTGGATATCGGCTGTTTTTTCCCGCATCAGCCTGTGCCCGAAATCCGGTTCGAACACGATGATCTGCTTGACCATGCCTTCCTTGAACCTGGCTTCAATATCATGTGTGCTTTCCAGGTACCCGTCAAATATGAAATATTCAGATGCCATGATCTTGTTGGTAATGTCACGGGAGATCCTGTCGCGGGACTGGTCAAATACAGCCACTCTTATATCTTTCAATTCATTGGTTACAGCATAACCAAAGATCAATAGCTGCACTGCCGGAAGGGCAAACAGGATCATCAGGGTCCTGAAATCCCTGATGATATGAACAAATTCCTTGATGACAAATCCTGTAAACCTCTTCATGATCTGAAATTTATCTGGCAATGGATAAAAACACTTCATCCATATTCTTTGCGTTATAGGTGGATTTTAATCCTCCCGGGGAATCGATGGCTTCTATTTTTCCTGCGTCCATGATACTGACACGGTCACAATATTCTGCTTCATCCATGTAATGGGTGGTTACGAATACCGTTATCCCGTCATGCGATGCCTGGTAGATCAGGTCCCAGAACTGTCTGCGCGTAACAGGATCCACACCTCCTGTCGGCTCATCGAGGAAAACAATTCTGGGTTGATGAAATATCGCCACGGAAAAGGCAAGTTTCTGCCTCCATCCCAGTGGCAGCTCTGTGATCAATTTGTTCCTGACATCCTGTAATCTCAGTCTTTCAAGCAGTTGTTCCGTTCGCTCTTTGATATATTTCCTCCCCAGGCCATAGATCCCTGCATAGAACCGTATGTTCTCGTATACTTTGAGATCCTCATACAGGGAAAATTTCTGGCTCATGTACCCTATGCTCTTTTTGATCTTTTCCCTGTCGGTGTAAATATTGTATCCGGCTACCCTGATCTCTCCGCTTGTCGGGAGTGATAATCCGCAGAGGATCCTGAGGGCAGTTGTTTTACCGGCCCCGTTCGCTCCAAGGAATCCAAATATCTCACCCTCACTGACATCAAATGTCAGGTGATCGTTGGCGGTAAAATCTCCGAATTTTTTCACCATATCCCTGACCTCTATAACCTTTTTATCCTGGTTCATTATGCCTGGTTTTGTTCTTCTTTTGACATCAGTTCCATGAAACAATCCTCTACACCGGGTTGTATCGCCTCTATATGTATTTGTTGGTGTCCCATCTCTTCCAGCCATACATGCAGTTCCTCCGGGGTATTGCCCCCTTTCAGTGTTATATGCAGATCCCGGCCAAAAAGAAATACACTCCGGGTATTTTCATATCCTGCCAGGTCGTTCTTCAAGCGGTACATATTCTCTGCCCTTAAAGCCCATAGCTGCTGCTGGTAGTTGTCCCTGATCTTCGAAGGGGTATTTACGGAAAGTAATTTTCCATCCTGAAGCAGGGCTACCCTGTCGCAGAGTTCCGCTTCATCCATATAAGGTGTCGAAACCAGTATTGTCAGGTCAGATCCCTTCAGCCTGATTAACATCTCCCAGAATTCCTTACGTGAAACTGCATCCACACCGGTGGTCGGTTCATCGAGTATCAATACCCTTGGTTTATGTATCAGGGCACAGGAAAGGGCCAGTTTTTGTTTCATCCCGCCGGATAATTTACCTGCACGCCGTTTTTTGAAGGGTTCAATCTGGATGTAGATATCCTTGATCAGGTCATAATTCTCCTCCACGGTAGTCCCGAAAACAGTAGCATAAAACGACAGGTTCTCCTCAACTGTCAGGTCCTGGTAGAGGGAAAATCTCCCGGGCATATACCCAATTATTTTCCTGATTTCCCTGAAATCCCCGTCCACATCAAATCCTTCCACTGCGGCCCTTCCTTCATCCGGCAGGAGGAGGGTTGTCAGTATCCTGAACAGGGAGGTCTTTCCCGCTCCATCGGGACCGATAAGTCCGAATAACTCACCCCTTTCTACCTGGAAGCTAATGCTGTTAAGTGCCAGCACATCCGCATAGTTCTTTGATACCTCCCTGATTTCTACGGATGTAAGGTTCATGGCTGTTTATTTTTTATTACAGTTCCCAGGAACCTGTCCAGTAATTGAAATAAAATAACCTTGTTCCCGGGACAATAATCCAGTCCTTCCCTTATCTCCGGGACCGTCTGTACATAGGTCCCTGCTGTCAGGTCATCCGAAGCATGCTGCAATAAGCCATCTACTATTTGCGGGGTAATTTCAAGGTGAAACTGCAGGGCGAGTACATGGTCGCCATACAGGAATCCCTGGTTCCGGCAGGCGTCTGAAAATCCCATCAATCTCGCTCCCTCCGGAAGATCAAAGGTTTCCCCATGCCAGTGAAAGGGCGTGAAGGTCTCCGGAAAAATCGACAGTATTTTATGACCCTCAGTCTCTCCATCCGGATGCACCGGGAACCATCCGATTTCCTTCTCCCTGTTTTTGAATACCTTCTCTCCCAACGCATCAGCAATGAGCTGGGCACCCAGGCAGATCCCGAGGACATGCTTATGCTCCTTGATACAGGCATTGATGAGTTCCTTTTCACCGGCCAGGTAAGGATATCTTTCCTCCTCGTAAATATTCATCGGTCCACCCATTACCACCAGCAGGTCAACATCTTCAACATCAGGCAAGGAAGGATTTTCAAACAATCTCCAAACCTGCATGGAATAAGTTTGGCGGTCCATCCAATCGGCGATGTAGCCGGGTTCCTCGAAGTGGACATTCATCATGCAATGTGCTCTCATTCCTTAATCTGCTAATGGTTTTGGAAAATTAACCTCACCCGGCATGCCGATTTTCAGCCGGCCGTTATTCCGGACCTCAACCTTGACAGCATATACAAGGTTTACCCTTTCCTCCTTTGTCTGGATGATTTTGGGGGTAAACTCTGATTTATCGGAAATCCAGGTAACTTTTCCTTCAAGGGGCTGCCAGCCCTCAGTACCATGATCGATCAGCACCTCCGCCTGCTGTCCCAATTTGACCTGGGCCAGTTGATTTCCTGATATATATACACGCAATATCATGCTTTTCAGATCAGCGAGTGTGTATAAGGTTTTGCCAGCTGCGGTCATTTCATAGGTTTCTGAAAATTTTTCCAGCACGGTACCATCCACCGGGTTCACGATGATATTCCTCCTCAATTGATCCTTCACCATTTTAACCTGTGCTTCCATGGCTGTCATTTCACTGTCGATGGTTTCATAACTGGATTGCGTGGCAATGATCTGCTGCTCCAGTGTATTCAGTTGTCCGTTCAGGTCATCCATCTGTTTTCCCGTGGCTGCATTGTCTCTCAGGAGGTTTTCAAGCCGCTTTTTCTCTATCAGCAAGGTCTGCTTCTGTGTTTTCTGCACCTGGATCTGTGTCCTGACTCCTGCTTTCTGCGCATTGATGGCTTTGATCTTCGCCTTAAGCTGGATTATTTGGAGATGGTGCGGAATCGTATCAATGAAACCTACAACCTGGCCAGCAGACAGGATATCGCCTTCGTCAATATCCAGCTCCAGGATCTTGCCGCTTCCTTCAGCTGAGATCAGGTATTCTATGGTCTCAAAATTTCCGTAGGCATCAGAAAGGTCATCCCTGCCTGAACACCCGGCAATAAGTACAAGCAACAATACTTGAATAATATTTTTTTTCATGGCTCGGTTATTATTGTATTATATGATTCCTTTTGTAGTCAGGTAATTGATCTGTGCCTGCACCAGCTGGATCCTGTGGGTTTCAAACCTGATCCTGGCTTCCGTTTCAGCATTCAGTTCAGCGATGTAATCTGTTGTGGTGATCATCCCGTTCTCCAGTTGCGAGGCAGCACTTCTGCTGATCTTTGCGCGCAGGACAACAATTTCCTCATCCCGCCTGACAGCTTCCTCATATTTGGATATTTCAGCCAGTTTCTCTGCCAGCTTAATGTTCAGGTTTTTATCAAAGGCTGCCTTTTGCGACCTTATAATCTCCTGCTGTATGCTTATGTCCTGCTTGCTCCTGCTGGTCTTGCTCCAATCCCATATATTCCATTGGAGTCCCGCCCCTACAACATAAAATCCCCTGAGCTCATCCCTGAAGAAATTCAGACCGGGATTTCCATAGGCAAATGATCCGAATACATAAGCCTTTGGATGACGCTGTTTTGATACCAGGTCCAT
>DAOUVF010000139.1 GCA_030667765.1 Bacteroides sp. | reverse complement strand
GTAAAGCTATTCCATAATGATGCACATGGACTCGTCTGTGCACCGTATTTGGATGAGATTGGTGTGAATATATTCAATTTTAGTTTTGAGCACAGCATTGCTCAAATGAGGGAGCTGACCGGTGATTCAGTTGTACTGCTGGGGAATATCCCACCTCGCGATGTACTTGCTAACGGATCACCGGAAGAAGTACGTGAATCCGTTGTGGAAATGATGGAATCTGCCGGGGACACTGCAAGCGTGATCTGGTCCTGTGGTGGAGGTATGCCCCCGGATGTTCCAACTGAAAATATCCGGGCCTTTATCTCAGCAATAGGGGCCCAGAGTTAAGGTGAGATACATTTTTTATTTTAAATCGATTTCAGGTTCTCCAGTTAAATACCCCAGGGAAATCAGGAACTTGTCAGCCTCCAGTACTGTTTTATTATAATACTCCAGGTTCCTGAAATTAAAGAAACCATGCGGCTGATCTTCATAAAGAAATAACTCACACCTGCTGCCAACATTTACCATTGCTCTTTGATAATACTTTGCGGTTTCGACCGGTACAAGCTTATCATTGGTGCCAAGGAAAAAAATAGTAGGAGGTACACCTGCAGTGATATTATGCAGGGGTGAGAAATCTTTGTAAGCATCCCCGATTCTCTCGTAGCCATATCCTGCGGGACCATTATCTATGACCGGATTGAAAAGTACCAGGGCATTGGGGATACAGCTTACAGATAGGTCATCCGCCGTTTCATTAAATTTGCTGACCAAAGCAGTGGCGGCTGCCAGATGTCCTCCTGCTGAACCCCCGGAAGCAATAATTTTACCAGTATCAATTTGAAACGCGGCAGCATTTTCCCGGATATACCGGATAGCTGATTTTGCATCTTTGAGTGATTCGAAAGGACTCGTTTTTTGCCTGGATTCCACCCTGTAGTCAGCCAGGACACAAATGATTCCCCGCCCGGAGAAGTACTTAGCATGTGGTTCAAACTGTTTTTGAGAGCCTCCCGTCCAGCCACCACCAAAGAAAAAGATCATGGCAGGGTAAGATTCAGTCTTATCCATATCCGGTGGATAGTAGATATCCATGCCCAGTGAAACAGTGTCAATCTGTTTATAGATGCTTTGACTGATGCTAATTTCTGTTCTCTGGGCATGAGAGGGTATCCCGTTAATAAATAGAATGATCAGTGAAAGAAATGCTTTATTCATAATGATGGTATTATTCGAGATAATTTTTAAAATCAATCGGGAGAGTATTGGATCTTCGGTATGTAAAAGGCAGCGGATCAAGCCACTCTACAATCCTGGGTTTGATACTGAAGGCGAAAAAGTGGTTTCCCATGGGATTATAATGCCCGATAAAATAGCGCTGGTAATATTCTTCCTGGCTTAGCTTAAAGATCTTATAATCCTCAGCATGCACCTTGTTCATATCGAAATAATTGAAATGGTTTTCGTCCAGGAAGTTTACGATCTCCTGATCAACACGAGGTTCACCATTCAGCAGTTGCCTGGTGGTCCCATAGGGGTCAAACAGGATAATCATTAGTTTCTTATCATTATCCCGGGCAAATTCCTCGCTCTTTTTCAGTATATATTTGGTGGCTGCATATGCATACTTGAATAGCAATTGCCTGATTTCCTGGCGCATATCTGCTGCATCGGGATTGAAACCGGCATCCAGGTATCCTGCAAGTTGCTGCATCTGCCTATTATCAATATCAGTAATACTCCCCTTCTCGTACAGGTACATCTGCAGGGCCAGGTCATCTATCAGATTCTCATGCATCCAGTCCGGGTCAGTCATCTGGTAAAGCCTCTCAGGTGTTCTGATCCGGCTTTCATGCTCCTCGAGCATCCCGGTTTTCTTGTTCATTTAATTATTGAACCAGAAGTTCCCGTGAAACATGATACCCACGCCCTCCTTTTTATCCTGTTCACGCCGCCAACTCCTTGTTAATGCGTACCTGCATCGCAGCAGGGTCCGAATGTGATCATCTCCCCAGATATACAGCATAAGGTACTCGGCAGCGTTTTCCGTACTTTCTTCCCGAAGCATCCTGCGATAGGCCTGGTACACACCGAATCCGCCCATCCCATAGTTCCGTATGGGTTCGCCCAGGTGACCGGCCAGGTACTCCTGCCAGGTTTCTGCATCGTTGACCTGGTGGCATTGTGTAAAACTGTTCCCATAAGTATTGATCCTGCAAGGCCGGTCCGTATATACAAATGAGGTGCGGGCGCCATCCTGCCGGACAGTGGATATGGTTTTGCTGCCATCCACCCCGTCATGCGGGGAAAAGTTACCAAGGATGTAGCCTACATCAGGATCAAACTGGGCCCAGGAGGGCTTGTTCAGGAATACATCTATTTCCTCTTTCGAGGCAGCAGCATCCCTTATGTATTCTTCATAGGTCATTGGTCCGGGTTGACTAAAAGCCATTATGGGTAAAAATAGAAACATAGCACCAAAGAGTCCGGTAATAAAAACATTTAAGGTTTTCATAATTCAAGGCTGAAGAAATTTAAGATTTCTGAATTGTGATCAGATTGAATAAAGTTATTAAAAATGCTTACATGAAGTAAGGTTGGTTTTCCCCCATTTCTTTTATTGTATGCTCCAGGCCTGTTCGATAGGATGGATATTCAGGATTCCATCCCAGGATGCTTCCAGGTTGTTTTAAATCCATTAAATTAGCCATGTAGTTCGTGAAATCCCTTTGTTTCACCGGTGTGTCGTCAGCAATGATGAATCTTTCCCCGAATGGTTTTTTTTCAATAGATCTTATAATAGCATTGGCCGCATCGTTGGCGTGGACGACCGGAATAATCCGCCATTTCCGTAAATTCTCCCGTAGATTAATTGGATAATTTCAGGTTTGCCGATCCTTTTACCGGGTGTTATACCGGGCATTGCCAGCAAGATGATAAAGTCAGGTTTTTCAGGCAATTCCTTGAGAAATGCCTGAGGTTCGAGGATATCTCCCAGAATATCCCGGGCACCTATTTCCTGTAATTTGTCAATTTTGGATGTTGCCCGCGTAAGTGCAAAAACTTCATGTCCGCTTTTTACCAGTTGTGGAAGTAAATAACTTCCCACCAGTCCGGTTCCCCCGATTACAAGAATATTCATAATGCCAGCAGTAATTTCGCAGAAAAAAGTGAGTTTTCCACTACATAATGTTAATCAAATGTGAATTAAATATTAAATAAATGTTAACCCAATGTTAAGTTTTCCGTATATTTATAAAAGGAAGTGAGGTTTGTTATGAGTCAATCTGCTGAATATGACGGAATTGTGAGCGAAAAGCTTGAAACCGCCATCAATATTGGCTGTACGATGGTTTCAAGGTCAAAGAAAGCCCGAAAGAAACTTAACTCGTCTACAGACGATAATGCATCTTTGAAAAAATCCCTGAAGGAACTGGACAGGATGTCTATTGAATTGATAGATAAGCTCTTTGAGATTAATGCACGGATAGACTTACCGGTTAAGGAAGATAGCATGACAAGCACACAGCACAATATGTTTCGTTTATTGCTGAATAGGATTTTGCGTTTATCCCGGAAATGGATTGAAAACATGAAACTTACATACCAGGAAATGTATACTCTTTAATTTGAATACATTTCCCTGACCGGACCTTTTCCATCCTGTTTTTTTATTCAAAATTTGATAAGTTTAATTATTTGTATTTAATTTAGTCTAATTTAATTTAGACTTAAATGAAACACTACCGAATTTTCACAGGATTGGTCCTGGGACTGGTCCTTATTTTGTTAACCGGACAGCAAATAACTGCCCAGTCCTTCTTAAAGAAGCTCAAGCAGAGAGCCGAAGATGAGATAATCAATGATGTGTTCGGAGAGGAAAAGAAAACTGAAAGTGCCAGTTTTCAGCAAACCAGTTCAGCCTCCGGTGCTAAAAATACCCGTGGAGGGGGACTCACACACACGGCCCCGGATGTAGCCGAAAACATCAATAATGCAGAGTCTGCTTTTAATCAAGGCAGTTATACTGAGGCCCGTTATTCTGTTCGTCAGGCCATACTGGGTATTGAAATGGAGATCGGGCAAAATGTCCTGGATGGATTTCCGGAAACTGTTAAAGGGCTCAAAACGGTTCCTGAAAATGACAATGTTTCCAGTATGAGCATCGGGTTTGTAGGCTTGATCATTGAGCGTGTATATAGTGGGAATGACCAGCAACTGAAGGTAACTGTGGGTAATGATGCAGCTATGCTTTCCGCTGTGAACATATACCTGACCAGTGGAGCTTATGCATCAACAGCTGAAGATCAGAATCACAAACAGGTGAAGTTCAAGGATTACCGTGGAGTTCTTGCATATGATGAATATTCCGGATATACCCTCAGCGTGCCATTCGGACAGTCGTCAATTTTTGTTGCTGAAGGTGTCAATTTTGAAAACGAACAGGAAATCATGGCTGCGGCGAATGAATTTGATATTGAAAAAATTAAAAAAGAATTTGGAGAACAATGAAAAAGATACTGATCCTTTTAACAGTTGCTGTGTTCACCTTTCAGGGTGCTTTCATAAATGCCCAGGAAGTAACTGCCAGCCTGGATGATGCTCTTTCATCTTACAAATCTGACAATCTCGAGGATGCCCGCTTTGCACTGCAGGGAGCTTTAAATGGAATAAACCAGGCAATTGGCAAAGAGATCCTTGCCATCCTGCCAGATGAAATGAACGGCATGTCAAAGATTGAAACGGGAGATGATGTAACAGGTGTGAATATTGGTTTTGCGGGACTGTTCATCAGTCGTTCCTATACGGCTGAAGACAGGAATGCTTCCATTGAGATAGTCAGTGATTCTCCGCTGCTGGCAGGTATCAATACCATACTTGCCATGCCCGGGTTTATGACCTCAGATGAGAATCAGAAGCGGATCAAGATTGAAGGCTACAAGGCACTGCTTACCATGAATACAGATAGCGAAGGCATGGTTTCCTACGATCTCCAGATGCCGTTCAGCGGTTCATTGCTTAGCTTTCAGTGTGAAGGCATTGAGGATGAGAATGAGGTCATCGGAATGGCAAACAGGATCCCGGTTGACGAGATTGTGGCCATAACGCGTTAGCTCCATATCCAAACAGGAGCCAGGCTGGCTCCTCCGTAAACAATAATGTCAAAAAGGGCATGGGCAAGGGCAGGAGGGATGACGCTCCTGGAAGCCTCTCTCATAATTCCGAAAACCACCCCTGCCAGGAATGTCAATAAAACAAGGGAAGGGATATCTGTGTCAAGAGCGACAGGCACTGTCCTGATCACAAGATATTTATAAAGTGTATGTCCGGAGGCTGTAATAATTACTGAGGCCAACGGACCTGATGACACAGACCTTGACTGTACAAATCCCCTGAACACCAGTTCCTCCGTAATTCCAATCAGGGGAGCCATGAGGGCAAACTTTGTCAGGGTCGCAGGAAGCAGAGAGTCTGCCTTGATGAAATTATACAATAGCCCCAGCAGCGTTCCCAAAATAATCCCCGCCACGCTGTAATAAATCACTTTTCGAGTGAATGGGACAATGCCAAGAACACCCAGCAGGGATTTGATGTCCCGTACTGATCGGCTGATAACTACTGCAGCAAGTGCCAGGCCGGCGAAAGAAATAATGCGCAGCCAGGAGTCTGCATGAATGAATATTCCAAAAATGCAAATCCCACCGATTACAAGGATAGCAGAAGGAAGTGCATTAGAATTACTTTGAAATGTCCTTTGGAAATAAGTCATCGGTTGACCCTGGCAAAACGCGATCCGGTATATCTTTTCCTTAAAATAACCAGGACAATGATTGCCGGGACCAGCAACAGGATCCATCCGGAGCCGAGGCAGAAACCTCCACCGGCAACAATCCTCGTGTTAGGCATGGCTTGTTGAATCTGGGTTATGGAGAGAGAGTCTTCGAAGAAATCCTCTGCCAGGACCAGCAGTTCTAACCCGGTTAATTGGTAGACAGGTTTGAGATCCTGAACATTGAGATCCAGGGTAAGGGCCTTTAGTCCTGTATAATCCTCCAAAGGTGAAAGATCTGTTATGCTGTCACAGCTAACCAGTTCCAGCACCTGAAGTGCACTCTGCCTGGTAATGATTTCAGCAAACTCCATTTGGGAGGTATTCTCTGGAACGGACAGACGGGTAAGTTGAGGCATTTGAAGAATGGCCGGGATATCAATGATGTTTTGGCAACCGGTCAGCCCCAGGCATGTTATCCCGGCAAGATCAGCTACAGATCCAATCTCTTTAAGTGTTTCACAGTAGATAAGGTTCAAATTTTTAATCTTAGATGATGCGGCAATGGGCGAAAGATCATGGATATCGGATTCTATGATGGAGAGGGACTCGAGACGTTTTAATTTTGCAAATTGAAAATCAGTTATATCAGTTGAATCCCAGTATTCAATGATCAGGGAATTCAATTCCGGGAGCCCGTAGAGAAAATCAGGATCAATGGAATCTGCGCCTGAGTGCCACAATAGCTCCAGGTGCTTTAAATTAGCTTTTGTATCATCAGAAATTGTGCTGTAATTCAGATCATCCGCGATAAGCCAACCGGGTTTAATAAGAGAGAGCACTTCCTCCAGCAGGCTGTCACCTTCTATAAACAAACCGGGATTTGAAATTACCCCGGATATCATCTCCAGCGAATTCATTTCGGCTTCCGACAGAGGTAAAGAAATATAAAAGGACCGAATACCGGTCAGAACTTCTTTATCAACCCCTTTGAGCCAGTCCCACGCCGCCGATCCTTCCGATAAACTGACCGAAATTAACTCATTATTCAGGTAAAACCGGTCGTAGATAGTATCATATCTGACAGAAAGATTCAAACCATCAGACGGATTGTATCGGTAACATAAGATTTCGTCTCCCATTAACTGGAAGTAAATCAGGTCACCTGCAGAAACGGCCAAACTGACCGTATCATTTTCCTCGTTGGCATAGTGACCGGCAAAGGAGTATGATTTTGAGCAATTGAGTACCATTGGGGCGCCGGTCACATCAATAATATATTGCTCAGGATCCTCTGATCCAGGGATAGATCCACAACCTGCAAACAGGAGCATTGTATACAGAAAGGAAATCCTGAAAAGAAAAAAAAGCTTTTTCATTTCTTGCATGGCATTGTTTTTATAAAGTTAATCCAAGCTCCTCTCAAAGTCAAATTTTACTGCATTAATGATCGACACTCATGGTGTTTTTCAGGTTTGAAAACGCAGGTGACAACTATGAATTCCAGTCTTCTCTCCATCGTGATCCCTTGCAAGAATGAAGAGAAACAATTGCAGCAGGCATTGACTGCTCTTGAAAGTCAATTTTTTACTCCGGTTTAACATATCATTCTGGACATTATAGTAACTTGTATAGGTCGTAAACAGAGGAGCACCATGGCACCGGTAATCAATGATTCTTCCTTTGGGTCTATCACTGTGGAAGGGGTGGTTTATGATCATGACATCATAATTACGCTCGAGGGAAAGGTTAAAAAG
>DAOUVF010000314.1 GCA_030667765.1 Bacteroides sp. | reverse complement strand
CCGGCATTTCTGTCAAAATAGGACCACAGAGGGCCTCGTTTGTCGCCAGTTTATGGTCCATATTCGATTTATGGATAGCTGGCAATGAGGATCTTAATTCGTCAATCTGTTTATTGGTAAGTGTTCCTTTAAATAACAGGTGTCCGAAATTTTCTGCATCCGATGTTTTAAGATCCATGGGAGTGGAATGGCAGGTCTCCTTGCTTGCTGTTTCTGAAAAAGAGACATTGAAGCCCCAGAATTTGCCTTCTAATGGCTGGCTGGATATTTTATTAACCGGGATCCGGACCTCCGCGGAAAACCTGCCATCTTCCTGTACTGTCCCGGATGTCCATGGAGTGGTCCAGGACTCATCATCCACCCTCAGGTCCTGTCTGTTCCCCCGGGGATCGATAACAAACTTATAATAAACCCCGTGCTGGTGCTCGGGATCCAGTGTGATGGTAACATTGGGTACACGTCGAAGATCATACTCATCACTCAGGAAACATTGTTTTGGTTCATTTTCACTCACTATGGCCGGTAAATCGAATCCGATAACCAGGTTTTCTCCATCATAGAGTGCAAGGACCCTGGCATTAATTGTTGTGGGACTCCCACTTTCAGTCTGGTAGAATTCCTTAATGATGCAGGCATCTGACCAGCTTTGCTCTGCGAGCCTGCCATCAATATCAATCTCATCAGAAATGGCAGGGATGTCATAAATGACAGATCTGCCAGGATCCCTGTCCCATGTCGAGGCGACCATAATAAAACAGGTAAGTATGGTTAAGGCAATGATGGTTCGTCTGCTTTTCATGGTCTATCTGGAATTTTTTATTAATGCCTGGGCCAGGATAGCTACCGAATCAATTACTAGGCTTTGTTCTATTTTGGTTTCATGGATGGCAAGGGGGATTTCGGAACAGCCGAGGATAATGGCCTCCGATCCCCTGCGCACAAGTGATGAAGCTACTTCCAGCAAGTCGTGCCTGGATCTGTCTGTAACCGGGTCAGAGAAAGCCTTGATGCCGTAGCTCTTATCATATATGGCAGGATGGACCAGGCTTTTTTGCATACTCTCCTCCGGATAAAGGACTTCGATATTATAGGCGGAAAGAACATCGGTATAGACTTTTGAAAGGTATGTTCCATTGGTGCCCAGTATCCCTGCTTTCCTGATCCCCGGATATTCGGTTGATATATGCCTGCCCACCTCTTCTATCATATGAAGCAGCTTTATATTTTCAGGGATCCTTTCCAGTATTTCATTAAAAATTACAGGTGAATGAGCCGTATTACATGGTATACCAACGATCTCTGCCCCGGCAGAAGCAAGCTTTTTGATGATCCCGGCAATGGCTATCCCCGGGTTTTCCTCCACCTCTCCCTGCAGGAACTGGGTCCGGTCCAACACCTCAACCGGAACGGATACCAGGGCAAGCGGCAGATGTTCCTGGTCGGTCCTGGCATCAGTATGTTTATATATCTTCCTGTACAGGTCAATCCCTGCGAATGTCCCTACCCCTCCTACTATACCGATCATTTTGCCCATATATTACCTTTCAACCGCTTTCCCATAGACCTCTATCCAGTCAACCCGGGAACAGGCATCACTCCTGCCACCTGCCATCAGGTCCGAAAAACCGATTTCATCAACTTTTGAGAGATCCGGATTCTCGACAGGTCTTTTTTCCGTTATGGTTTTAATATCCAGGGCATACCATTTGATATCCACTATATTGAATTCTTTTATTCTCCAGTCACCGGAGGGACAGTCACACTGATCACTGACCAGCCAGGTACCATCTGCCAGTTTAAGTAGAATATGCAGGCAACGGAACCCGCTTTGCTTTGTCCTCCATTTGATTTTGGCATACTCACTGAGGTCAACAAATAATCCAGCGTCCTTTAAGGTTACAGCCCAGTTGCCCTGGCACAGTCCTGACCACACATAAAAAGGATCATCATCAGGATGATCATGATTGCTTTTTCTCATACTATCGATGGCTCCGCCGTATAATTCCAGAATCAGATCGGAATTGGCCACATGGCCCTGGTTAACAGGTGTTTCCGGTGGTGTTTCCTTCCAGTCTTCCCGGAAGAACAGGGAAGGCCGGTACTGGGCCTGGCATGTTGTTGACAACAGCAAGGGGATAGTGTAAATAATGCAGAGAAGCAGGTTTCTTTTAAAATTAATAACAGACATAGGTGAATTCATATTGACATTATTTTAGATTGATGTTACGTGGCCCGTAATGCGGAAGCTGTTGCCCAACTTCGTATGCTCCACAATCCGGTGCCTTTCCTTTGTAATTATTATTAATGTTGGGTATAAAAACGGCCGCATCTACCACCCTTGATCCGGCTTTTGGCCTCAGGTCCGGCACACCCCGTTCAGGCACCGGCGGATTGGGGAACTCAATATCATTGAAAACATCATGCAATATAAGTCTTTCCACGCCATGTTTTTCTACTTCCGAAAAATCTTTAGCGCCAATTTTAGCAATATAAGGTGTATCATAGACACCCACGGCATCATAATCAAAACTACTGTGGACCCCGGGATCCCTGATATCAGCTGCCCATGGGTTTCCTACACCCCATTTGCCCCATTCAACATCCGTCGTCGGGCCTCCAATGGCCAGATTGTTCCTAAAAAATGCTTGGTCCATCGGCGCATTGCCTCCCAATCCCCTGCCAATTTTTATCATCGTATTATGTAAAATCACATCCCCCTGGCTATAGCGCTGAAGCTTTAAACCTCCGTTAATCAAATTATACATGGCATTTCGGACAAAATAATTAGGCCCGCCCAATCCCGGCTGCGAGCTGAGTCCAATGTAACAATTGGTGATACGGTTACGAAAGATCCTGCAATTTGAGAAGCAGAAATCTGCTTCAATGGCATCATCCGCTGCCCTGTATATATCATTGTTGTAAATGTCAATGCATGTCTGGTTGGAGACATGGCTGTCTTCCATGGTCGAGATGCAATCCCTGAACCCGGTCACACGGTTATAACAGATCACGTTCCCCGGTCCGGTTAACTGAATGCCCTCTCCAATATTGTCACCATTTGAGCCCATTGCCCTGCTGCTCCACTCGCAGATGCCTGTGACAACATTATCGCTAATGTAACAATTGGTCGCTCCGGGTAAATATGCAACGATACCATATATTGCATTTATGGTACAGCCTTGTATTACACAATTCTCGGATCCGTCTAATTGAATGGCTATCCCTTTGTCATCCAGTTTTATAATGGTGAGTCCATCGATAAAAACCCACTCCCTGTTTTGCAGGTCAATATGTTTGTAGATTGCCTTCCCCTCGCTGCAACGATAAACAATGGGACGGTTATGAGTCCCGCTCCTGGTAAACAAAGTATCATGGGTCCCGGCCTGCAATTCAATAATCTCTGCATTCCGGTCAATTTTCGGAACAGGTCTTGTACGTGCATTCACGGTTCTCTCATCAGAACCCCCATCCGGGTCAGAAAGCTTTAGCCTGATCTCATAACCGGTATCCGGGTCAAGGTCAAAAATACTACCCGAATGCTTGTTACTCCAGGTAAACCCGATATTTTCACCGGCAGGGACCCTGAACAGGGGCATGCCCTCTTTCCATGCGGTTGTCCCTGTCACGCGATATGCAACCTCCACCCTGCCATTCAGATTATCATCCCCCTGGATATACCATTCTACAGCCAGGTTTTTTAAAGTGGGAAACGGGGTAATTATTGCCCCGGGGATGGTATGGTCCTGCGCAAGAATTCCGGTCCATGCACAAAGAATATATCCCAGCAGAAATGAGATTTTACAAATTGTTTTCATAGAACCCATAGTATTACAATCAAAGTTTCTATTGTTTGTCCAGATCCCAGATCCTGAAATTATCATAAATACCTTCAGAATCATATACCTGCCGTAGGCCAAACCTGCCTCCGCTGTATGGCTTACCACCGATAGTTCCGTCATCCGTGAAATTCATGAATTCCTGCTGATCTACTACCAGGCTGATATGCCCGCCGGTTTTTTTGAGAACCACATGATGGGTTCTGCCGGCAGTCAAAACGTAAGGAAGTGATTGTTGCTTCAGCAGGGCACCGTTTTGCTGACCGGGATTTTTACGCAGGTTACAGGTCGGATTGTCATTTCTCCGGTAGGATATATGATAACTGTTCATTTCCCCCCTGGTATATTTCTCAAAAAGTGAATAAGTGGTGAACTGATGATCAATATGATCCAGAATATCCCCCTGGTCATTTTTTTCCACACAAAAGAACATCAGGAAAAATCCGCTTTCAGAAACCGGCGTAAAATCATATT
>DAOUVF010000169.1 GCA_030667765.1 Bacteroides sp. | reverse complement strand
CCCGGGGAAAGTGTATTGGAAAACAGCGTATTTATTTTATTGGCCCTGGTTTTCCTGATTGGACTGTACTTTTTATGGTCTAACCGGGAAGGACTGGCCGGGCTGCTATTTATCCTCTGGTACGCGGCACTCTGGCCCTGCCAGATATTTATTGCCGGTGATAATTTTGAGGATTTACCAGCACCCGGAATATTTATGTTTATTATCGGCGTTTTATCGATCTTTTACTGGTTCAATAAAAGAAAGCAACAAACAGAGGCGAATGATTGAAGCAGGCAGGGGGGATACAGGATCAAAAGGTATATCCAATGGATATTCCTAGTCCAAATAAAGGTACCTTCTCCGAACTGTTTACTATCAACCTGCTGATCAATCGGATGGAGATGCCGCTGTTTGCCCTGTACCTGAAGGCAGCCAGGAAATATGGCAGGTGTTGCCAGTTGCCATTATTTGTCAGCCCGTTGTAGCCTGCCCCCAATTCGACAAATGTCAGATAACCTGTGGTATATGCTGCTTCCGTCAGTATAATTAATCCGTATCCTGGTTTGAGGCCATCCCCGAGACCCGCCCGCAGCAAGACGGCGGGTCCGAATCTTGCCGGTTTCAGGTAAAAGATATGATCATAATTAACAGTAAGATAACTGCTTCCATTGTACCCGAATTCCAGGTCAATGGCATTTTGTTCTGATATGGGAAGCGCTATTCCACGTTCAGGACTCTGACTGTTTGTGAGTGAGAAATTTAAAACAACAAAAGAAATTAACAGGAGCAAATGTCTATTCATCAGAATTCCGCGCGATTCCAGGTTTGGGATTCAATCATATGGCCCTGAAATTACTAAACAAATTTCGTAACTGAAAGACACTATTCCATTTGCTTTGATCTCAACCTTCGGTAAATGGATCGATCGGAGAGCTGACGGATTCGGCGAAATCCGAATACCCAGAGGAATATGAGGAAAGGGATGAATGCAAATAGCAGGTATTGATGACCGGACATAAGAATGAAATCGTAGATCCCGTGCAGCAGTATAGGGATCAGCAGTGCAAGGAAAAGTCTTCGGGCACGTTCTTCAGGATAAAACCTGGCCAGTCCGAACTGGTAACCCATAATGACCCCAAAAAGTGCATGGGCGGGGATGGCAGTAAATGCCCTGGTAATGCCTACACTCATTCCGCCATCAGTAACATACAGGATGTTTTCAAGACCGGCAAAACCCAGCGAAATAAAAGATGCATATACAATCCCGTCAAACTTTTCATTAAAATGCCTGTTTCTCCAGATCAGCAGGTAAAGTGCTATGAATTTGAATAGTTCTTCTGTACAAGCAGCTACCACGAAGGCATTCCAGGCAGCCGATGCCAGTCCAGTGAAATCCTGACCGCGGGCAGCTAAAAGTCCCTCGATAATTGCGACCGGAATAGTAATAACACAGCCAACAATCAGGGAAATCAGCAATAACCTGATGGGTTCACGTTCATATTTATCCCTGATATAAATATAGACGGCAATGACAAATACAGGCGCCAGGGCAATGATAATCAGGTTCATCGGGTGATTCTTGAATTACCAACCCGGACTTAAGGGGGATCGTCGCATGAAAGGATTGGTGGGATCATTATAATAATAGGGCCTGCCATCGGTCATATTGAACCTGGCACCTACATGAAAATTGTCAGTGATTTTATAGTTCACGTTCATACCAATGGACTGGAATCCGGAATTCTTCTGAAAAGCATTCATATGCCTGTACATATCATTATCAAGCTCTTTGACCACCATCCCGCCAACGGTCAGCCTGGGATTGATCTGGTAATTACCTTCGGCAAAAACCAGGATGCGGTTGAACCGGTTCCCGAGAGGACCGGCTGATCCGCCTCCAGCTGTACCAACACCTTCAAAACCTGATCCAGACATAAAGCCGGTGGAAAGAACGACCCCTGCACTGAAATGAAGCCGTGGGGTCGCATGGTACCTGATCTCAGGGGCAATATATGAATCGAACATGGAACCATGCCTGCCAAAGCTTGTAAAAGCAGCTCCTGCTTCGAGTCCAAAGTCAATCTTGTCCCTGACCGGTGTCTTCAATTCAGGCACTGTCAATACCTCCTGTGCCTGGTTAAGCTGCTGTAAAAGAAGGCCTTCCCCTTCTGATTCCTGGGCAAGGCTCAGTAAAGGTAATAACAGGAGTCCGGTAAATAATATAGATCGCATAAGATATTAACGCAAAAAATATCGTATCAAATATATCAAATTCTTATGATTATTATGAATAGTTTATCCAAATAACCTCTGCGGGATCAGGTTGAGATGCCTAAAGTTCCATCCTGGAAACACTAAGAACACCTTTGAGCCTGGCCAGGTTTTTGATCAATAAATCAAGATGCCTGGTATCCTTGACAAACAAGGTGATGGTGCCTTCAAACATTCCTTCCGTGGAGTCAATGGAAACGGATCGCATGTTAACCCGCAGGTCTTTGGAAATAACGTACGAGATCTTACTCAGAATACCAATATCATCGAGTCCGGTTACCCTGATGGTTGCCGGCAGGTAAATATCTGCTCCAGTGACAGCCCATTGAGCTTTTACCACGCGGTAGCCATGCCTGGATATCAGCTGGGCGGCATTCGGACAATTGACACGATGGATAGTGATGCCTGCACTGACAGTGACAAAACCGAAGATCTCATCACCATAGATCGGGTTACAGCACTTTCCAAGCCGGTAGTCCAATTTGTCCAGGGATTTATCAATGATCAGGTAATCATCCTGTTTCAAACCGGAAGACATGAGTTTGTCAACATCATGTGCCCCGATCTCGGTAGATTTTCCGGTGACCGGGGACTTATCCTTATCCTGCAGGATATTTTTAATCTTCAGAAGGTCAATTTTCTCGATGGCCACCAGGTGATAAAGGTCGGTGGCTGTCTTTAGCCTGTAATGCCGGAGCAGCTTGTTGATATTCACATCTTCAAACTCAAGTTTCCAGTTCCGGAACCGTCGTTTCAGAATTTCTCTTCCTTCCTCTGCTTCTGCCAGTTTGGTTTCCTGCAGGGCCTGCTTGATCTTGGACCTGGCCTTTGATGAAACCACATACTGAAGCCAGTCCTGCTTGGGCCGCTGTCCCTTTGATGTAATGATCTCTACCTTGTCACCATTGGATAATTTATGCCTGATCGGCACGCTTCTCCCGTTGATCTTGGCCCCCATGCAAGTCATCCCTACCTGGCTGTGAACATCAAATGCAAAATCCAGAACCGTTGCACCCGCGGGAAATTTCTTCAGATCTCCCTTTGGCGTAAATACAAAAATCTCCTTATTGTATATGCTCAGTTTAAAGTCGTCTATGATATCTCCTGCATCAGGTTCCGGATTTTCAAGCATTTCCCTTATCCTGTTCAGCCATTCTTCCGTTTCGGATTGATCTGACCCACCCTTGTACTTCCAATGTGCAGCCAGGCCTTTCTCGGCCACTTCATTCATCCTTTCAGTCCGGATCTGGACCTCAACCCATTTGCCACCTGGTACCACAACCGTTGTATGTAATGATTCATAGCCATTTGACTTGGGCACGGATATCCAATCCCTTAAGCGGTTGGGATTCGGCTGGTAGTGATCCGTCACCAGGCTGTATACCTTCCAGCAGTCGGACTTTTCAAGTTTTATATCGGATCTCAGAATGATCCGTATGGCAAAAAGATCATAAACTTCCTCGAAATCAACCTGTTGTTGTTTCATTTTTGACCAGATGGAATACACCGATTTTGTCCTGGCCTTAATCTCAAAATCGAATCTCTCCTCCTTTAACTGCTTCTGTAGAGGGGCAATAAATCCTGTAATAAATTTGTCGCGGGACAACTTCGTTTCCTGCAGTTTCTCAACGATTTCCCTGTAGGACTTTATATCAGTATATTTCAGGTGAAGATCTTCCAGTTCGGATTTAATATTATACAATCCCATCCGGTGTGCCAGTGGAGAATATAAATGGAATGTCTCGGTGGATATTGTTAATTGTTCAGCCCTGTCAAGATGCTCCAGGTTCCTCATATAATATAACCTGTCGGCCAGTTTCACCAGGATTACCCTGATATCACTGGAAAGGGTGAGCAACAGATTCCGGAGGTTCTCCCCCTGGTCATTGGATTTATGGGTATCTATCCTGCTTATCTTTGCCACGTCATCAATAATCTGAATGATGCTGGAATCCAGATGCGGCTCAAGGTCTTTCCTGCTTAAGCTGTCATCCAGGTAAAAATCGAATAAAAGGGAGGAGATGATAGATGTAGCACCCAGGCCAATCTCACCCGCAATGATACGGGCCACACCCAGGGCATGAAAAATAGTATGATCTCCCAGTTTCACAGGTTTGTCCCCGCTGGCATCCAATGCAAGATTCATGGCTTTTTTAAGCATGCCGAACTCTGCTTCACTCATATCAGGTTTGCATATCCTGAGCAGTCCCCTGTACTGGTTCAGCATCCTTTTATCAGACCTTATTTCATTTTTTTTCGCGGCCATTTTTGCTACCCTCTGCTGACAAAAATACTATTCTTTTGCGATTGCATAAAGTCGAAAAGGACGTACTTTTGGACGATGCGCAAGTTTCCACATACCTATGTTATCGTTTTCTACATTCTCCTGATTTCCGCAATCCTGACCTGGATCATTCCCGGAGGCGAATACGTTGAGGAAAAAGTGCTTGTGGACAGTGTTGAGAAAACAGAACTGGTTTATAGAGAAGTGGAGAATGATCCTCAGTCCTGGCAGGTTTTTTCGGCTCTGTTCAAGGGATTTGTGAAACAATCGGGGATCATCGTTTTTATCCTGATGATTGGTGGTGCCTTCTGGATCATGAACAGCAGCAAAGCCATTGACGTTGGCATTCTGTCTTTTATCCGTTTTACAGGCAGGCTTGAAAGATTCGGCTGGATCAGGAGGTTGGGGGCGGACAATATTATTATAGCCCTGGTGATGATCATGTTCAGTGTGTTCGGGGCTGTTTTCGGGATGAGTGAAGAAACCATCGCTTTTGTTATCATCATGGTACCCCTGGCCATTTCCATGGGATATGACTCTATTGTTGGTGTTTGCCTTTGCTTCGTGGCAGCCGCATTAGGTTTTGCCGGGGCCATGCTGAATCCATTCACCATCGGGATTGCACAAGGCATAGCTGGATTGCCACTCTTTTCCGGAATGGAATACAGGATTCTCTGTTGGATACTGATCAATACGGCCGGGATTGGATTTGTGCTTTGGTATGCCAGAAGAATAAAACTCCATCCTGAAAGATCACCCGTCTACAAGGAAGATGAATACTGGAGGAAGAAAGGCAGCACAGAATGGGAAACCATGGCTGGAAAAACGCCTATATCCGCCTGGTTTTCATACGGGATTATACTGACCGGGCTGATTGCTTTTTCCATATTCAATCACCAGACTACCTTTATTGTCGGAGATCCGGCTGCCGGTACCGGTTCATCCATTACCCTTCCCATTGTCCCGCTGGCAACCGGGCTTTTTGCCCTGGCCGGCTTGCTAAGCCTACGGAAATCGGTCCAGTTTTTCCTGCTTACACTATTGGGCTTTACCATTTTATTTCTCATTATCGGTGTTATGGCTTACCAGTGGTACATCATGAAGATTGCCACCCTGTTTTTTGCTATGGGACTCTTCTCAGGAATTGCCATGAATTATTCACCCAACAGGATTACTGCCTTCTTCCTGGAAGGGGTAAGGGATATTCTCCCGGCTGCATTGATCGTGGGACTTGCAGGTGGTATTATAGTGATCCTGGAGGATGGAAAGATCGTAGATTCAATCCTGCATGGCCTTTCTTCCAGGATGGATGGTCTGGGGAAGATTGCCTCCGTTGGGATCATGTACGCTGTGCAAACCCTTATCAATGTGATCATTCCCTCGGGATCCGCACAGGCGGCACTGACCATGCCCATCATGGCACCATTTTCAGACCTGGTTGATATATCCAGACAGGCGACCGTGATGGTCTACCAGTTCGGGGATGGGTTTACCAATATGATCACACCTACATCAGGTGTGCTCATCGGTGTTCTCGGGGTGGCCAGGATCCCCTATGAAAAGTGGGTAAAATGGGTTGCCCCTTTTATGATCATCCTGTTGATCCTGGGTTTTCTGTTACTGATTCCGACGGTCACAATGAACCTGAAAGGATTCTAGCGGATATTTACACCTAATCCCACAGTGGCCACAGAATAATTGGCCCAGGTATAATCAAAATGCAGTGTGATGACGGCAAATTTAAACCTGACACCGGCATTCAGCCTGGGTTTGGTGGTACCTCCATCCTGGTTCTTGATCTCCACATCGATGGGATTCTCTAAGGCATCCTGGTCCCGTACGACAGGCGTAAAGAAAGGATCAAAGTTCGGATCATTCGGATCGGTAATTATGGTTGGCATGGGATAATACCCGTTGAGTTTCAGGTTGGTCTGTGTGATGCTTAACCCTAATCCACCGTAAAAGCAAACTACCGGAAGGTTGGCTGAAACCAGTGCATTGGCGGTATGACCCTGGGTCACCACATCAAAGTTCTGGTTGTCAAAACTTACATTATTTGTAGTAAGGTCTGTAGCACCGATCATGTCAGGTGTAATGCTGGTCAGTTCAGCATTTACTTTAATATTGGTATATCCGTACATAACGGCCAGTTGCAGAATGGGCATCTT
>DAOUVF010000317.1 GCA_030667765.1 Bacteroides sp. | reverse complement strand
TGGGAAAAATGTTCTTTCGTTCCTTTTGTGATTTTGAAGGAACTTATTTCCTGCATTTTCCCCTCATTGTAACTCAGCAATTTCAATTTTCCCCGTTGATTGTAAAAGTACAGCATGTCATCGGCTGCGATCACTGCACCACTGCCGATCTTCAATGAATCTGAGAGCTGTCCCGAAATGGCATCAATAGCTTTTAATTGTTTCTTGGTAGTACCACTGCCATAAAGATAATTGCCGATCTTTACGATACCTCCCATGAAGCTGTCGAAACCAGGATTACGCCACACCCCGGTTATCTCTGAACCGTCTTCGGACAGGTCAAGTTTAACGCCACCGTTTCCGGCACCCGCTGCATAATATATTGAGCCTTCATCATACAGCACAGTATTCGCATGTATATCTCCATACCCCTGGGCTTTCATATCGGGGGGATATTTATCCTGTTCGTGTGACCACAGCAGTTCCCCTGACTGTGTATCAAATCCCATTAAATGATAGGCCGAAAATGTGACCATTATGCTCCGGTGGGGGAGTTTTATCAGTTTTGGAGAATTATATGCAAAGCTTTCGCCAAGTCCCTCATGAGTCCATATAAATTCACCCGTGTACCGGTTTATAGCCACTACATTATGTTCCGGTCTGCCGGCGGTCCAGAAAACCTTTTCATTTTCTATCAGAGCTGCTTCCGCATGCCCAAATCTGCCATGAACACTGTCAGGATTATTTCCGAAGTTCTTCGACCAGAGGATATCGCCATTTTCCCTGTCGACACAAAAAAGACTGCTCAGGCCGGAACCTACATAGATCATGTCGCCGGCGAGGGTGGGAGCCGACCTGGATCCCGGGAAGTTGGTTACCCAATCCATTCCCAATTCAGTCTGCCATTGTTTTTCTCCCTTAAGGTCAAAGCAGTACAGGATAGCCATGCTGTCAATTTCACCTGTAATAAAAAACTGCTCGCCTGCGAAAACAGGAGAACCAAAACCATTTCCAAGACTATCAATTGCCCATAGCTCATCCGGACCATCCGGCGGCCATTCCTTCAGCAAATTTGATTCATCGTAAATGCCTGTACGGCCTTCACCCCGCCATTCATATATTTTATTTTTGTCTGTGGAACAGGAAAATAGAACAAACGGAAATAACAACAGGATTAAGGTTCTCATCTGGCAATTATGTTGATTTGCAAAAGATTCCAAAGATAGCTTGTCGGGATATATTTGCAAACCTCCCGCAGCAAAATTTCCAGAGTAGCTGTAACCTTGCAGAAATATATTAACTTTCAATCGAACATTGACAATTAATCATTATGGGCGAAAAAGTCCATTGATATATAATATCATGGCGGTTACCAACAAACTTAATCTGATAGACAGCTTTCAACTGCTAACGGATTACTTTGCTCCAAAAATTATCGGTGAAGTAAACGATGTATATGTGAAAATCGCCAGGATAAAAGGGGAAGATATCCCATGGCATAATCACAAAGATGAGGATGAATTGTTCTATATCGTGGAAGGCAGCCTGTTGTTTGAGGTAGAGGGACAGGAGAGCTTCACCATGAATGAGGGAGATATTTTCGTTGTCGGGAAGGGTATTAAACACAGGGTCTCATCAACAGAGGAATGTAAGATCATGCTGATTGAAAATAAGTCAACTGCACATACAGGTGAGGTAATAACAGAGATTACCAAAAGCATTGATCAGCAGAAATGATACAGATGAATAAAATGAGAATCAATAACTTTTTAAATAACACCCAAATTAAGTGTCTGTTACTCACTGCCAGCATGATGCTCGGTGCTTGTGCCGAACAGCCTGCCATGGTTTTCCCGGGAGAAAAATGGACGGTTAATAACCCTGGGGAACAGGGTGTCGATCCCGTTAGGTTCAAGGAGGCTCTGGATTACCTGGAATCCCATTCACTTCATAATGGGAACAGGGAACTTGTAGTGATAAGGAATGGTTATATTATCTATGCAGGAGACCAGGCTGATAGTATTCATAATATCTGGTCCTGTTCCAAGACTTTTACCAGCACGGTACTCGGACTACTCATAGATGACGGGGTGATTGGCCTGGATGACCTGGCTCATACCTATGAACCCTTACTCAAAGAATGGTATTCCGGAGTCAGTTTCCGGCATTTTGCAACCATGACCTCAGGATACAGTGGAGTAGGGGAGAACCGATGGGAACGTGTTGATTATGCGGACTGGTCATGGACACCATATGAGCCGGATGAGCCTTATTTTTCACCGGGGACCGCTTACGCATACTGGGATGAGGCGCAAATGATGTTTGGCAGGGTTCTTACCCATGTGTTACAACAGCGTACAATGCATGATTTCCTCACGGAAAGGGTTGCCGGACCCATCGGAATGGGAACATGGCATTGGCTTCCGGAAAAAAGCGTGGATGGAATAGCTATCAATAACGGGTGCACCAATGTTCATGTGAATGCCCGTCAATTGGCCCGTTGGGGTTGGTTGTTCCTGAATGAAGGAAATTGGAATGGCAAACAATTGATCAGCAAAGACTGGATTAAAATGGCTACGGCTGTACAGGTACCTTCCACTATTCCTGTGGGGGATACCGATAGAAAAACCACGGTAGGCCCGGGATGTTATGGTTTTAACTGGTGGGTAAACGGAATGAAAGCTGATGGCCGGATGAAGCTCCCCGGTGCTCCGGAAGGATGTTATTTTGCCTCGGGCCACAACAACAACAAGTGCATAGTCATACCGGACTGGAACATGGTGATTGTAAGAATGGGTGAAGATGGCCATCCTGAGGACAGGGATATGGTCTATGGAAAATTTCTCCAGATGATAGGGAATGCCATAACTGAATGATTATAACAGCTATTGATCCGAAATTTTACCAACTATTATGAAATTACTCGAAACTGTCAAATTGGGAGCCTTTGAACTGCCCAACCGTATCATCATGGCACCCCTTACACGTTGCAGGGCAGATAACCCAGGCCGTATTCCGAATGACCTCATGGCCGAATATTACAGGCAAAGGGCAGGGGCGGGGCTCATTATCTCTGAGGGAACGGTGGTATCAAAAAAGGGAATCGGATATGTGAATACACCTGGCCTTTTTTCGGATGAACAAACAGAAGGATGGAAAAAGGTTACCAGGGCAGTCCATGCAGAAGGGGGCAGGATTTTCACCCAGCTATGGCATGTTGGAAGCATATCACATCCGGATTTTCATGATGGAGAATTGCCTCACGCTCCATCATCCATCAATCCGGTCATTCCGGTCAGGACACCTGAGGGAAGAAAGCATTCCGTGGAACCCAAGGCAATGACAGTGGAGGATATCCTCCAGACCATCACCGATTTTAAAATGGCCGCAATCCGAGCTATGGACGCGGGATTCGACGGTGTGGAGATCCACTCTTCCAACGGTTATCTGTTCCACCAGTTCTTCAGCAATACTGCTAACAGGCGATCCGATGAGTACGGTGGTTCCATTGAAAACCGGACCCGGTTTTATTTTGAGACCCTGGAATCTATCCTTTCTGTTGTTCCTGCAGACCGGGTGGGAACAAGACTGAATCCAATGTACCATGGCCGTGCAGGCATCACCTTAACTGAAGATAGCCTTCCAACCTTTGAAATAATTGTGAAGCGTCTGAATGATTACAAATTGGCTTACCTGCATCTTTCCCGTCCATTTTTCCCGGTTGAATCATCATTGTTGATTGAAAATGTCCCGGCCCATTTCAGGAAGCTTTACCAGGGCCACCTGATGCTCAACGGAGAATATGACAGGGAATCCGGTGAAACCGCACTGCAATCCGGTCACGGAGACTCCATTTGCTATGGGCGCCCATTCATCGCCAATCCTGATCTGCCCGGGAGGATCAAAAACAATCATCCCTGGGCTGTAGGAGACATCCGGACTTATTACAATAACGGAGCAGAAGGGTACACCACTTATCCTTCATATATTGCACAATAATATCTGTATTTAACAGTATTTATTATTTACCCCGGATGGATACCATAGCTAAAAGATTTTCCCCTTCAGAAGAACTGGCCAATACCTTGTCCCATTTTACAGGTGCTTTGCTTGCAGCAGCAGGTCTTGTTCTGATGGTAGTCTATTCCGCCCTGAATGGTAATGCCTGGCATGTGGTTTCAACATCCATTTTTGGCTTCAGTATGCTAATACTGTATACTTCTTCTACCTTAAATCACTGGCTCAAACCAGGCAGGGGAAAGGAGTTTTTCTTCAATTTTGACCAGGTGGCC
>DAOUVF010000358.1 GCA_030667765.1 Bacteroides sp. | reverse complement strand
CAACCTTCTTGGCAAGCGGGGTGAAGGATTCCGGATCGCCCTGAACATTCTCCACATGGGAAGGATCAAGCTGGGAGCCAGTGTGATCGGTTCTGCAAAGAAAACTATTGACCAGTCCGTCGGCTATGCCAATGAACGAAAACAGTTCAACTGCCTGATCTCCCAATTCGGGGCCATCAAGCACAAACTTGCCGAACAGGTAATCCAGACCTTTGCCACGGAATCAGCCGTATACCGGGCAAGCAAGGGACTGGATGATGCTATTAACCATTATGTGTCAAAAGGTGAAGATAAAGGGCGGGATACCATGGCGGCTTTCAACCATTTTGCCATCGAGGCCGCTGCAATGAAGGTTTTCGGTTCAGAGACACTCGACTATGTGGTTGACGAAGCTGTACAGATCTACGGAGGCATGGGGTTTTCATCAGAAATGCCGGTTGACAGGGCGTATCGTGACTCAAGGATCAACCGCATCTTTGAAGGGACGAATGAGATCAATCGCCTCCTGCTTGTTGATGCCGTGTTGAAAAAGGGCGCAAAAGGCGTGCTGCCAATTAACGAGGAAGCAGAGAAAGCCTTTGAAGAAGCAAAGCAAGGAGGTGAAATGAAGCTTGTCGGACTGGAATATTTTAACGAGAAGTCCTTATATATTAGCAACTTTAAGAAAATAATCCTGATGCTGTTGAAATCAGCGTCAGAAAAGTTTTCCAGGACCCTTGTCCAGGAGCAGGAAATCATGATGAACCTGGCGGATAGCCTGATTCAACTCTATGCGGCTGAATCCGTCCTGCTGCGCGTGAAAAAAATGCAATCCCTCAAAAGTGAGGACCAGTTCAAGGTTTACCAGGACATCCTTGATGTATTTGTCTTTAATACAGCTGCCAGTATACGGAACATGGCAAGGGACGCTGCATACTCTTTTGCATTCGGAGATGTCAGGGAATTACTTGAAAAAGGGATTGAGCGTTTCACACATGTTGCCGGCATTAATGTAAAGGAGGCCAGGCGCCGTATTGCAGATCAGCTCATCGACGAAAACCGCTACTGTTTCTAGTCATTTCAAGGGTATTTAATCGTCGCTGAATTTTAAGCAAGCTTAAAATATAGGCTCCTCATTAAACACCCTTGAAATGAACAGGAGAGGTATTCACCACTGGATCAGATCATTATATAAATTGTTTTAAGGAAATCGACTCAATAAACTGCTGTTCGTACAGGTTCGCTCCTTTCTTTTTTCCGAACTTCCTGGTATAAGCATCAATTGCATCCTGAGCCACCTGTGATTTACCGGTCTCGCCGGTCCTGTCAAAGATCTTGATCCGCAACATATTCTGGTGGCGATAATCCGGAAAGCTTGGCATACCGGAACCCAGGTTTTCCGGATAGGCTTCCTATTGATCTATATGGCTGAGCGCCATATCATTATTGCCAGATTTGAAACTTTCGCAGGCCAGCATCAGGTGGTTGTGTTCATAGATGCTCTGACCGGCGTGTTCACCTTCATACGGGAGGATTTCCGTGTTCCCCAGTACATCCAGGGATTTTTGATAATTGCCTGTCAGGGTTAAACATTTGCTGTAGACCAGGTCAAGAATATAATTTTCGGGAAACCTTTCATGGCCGGTTTCTGCCAGAGCCAGTGCAGCCTGATAGTCATCACGACTGATGTGCAAATCTGCCAGCTCCCTGAAGATCCGCCATTGACCGGGATCAATGGCAAGGACCCTCTGCATATCTTTCAGTGCCGGGTCGGAAAGGATCCCTTGCAGGTGAGCCCGGGAATGATAGAATGGAGAAAAGTTGGGAGTATCTCCCCACTTCATAAGCAGGATCAGGGCTTCATCAACTCTCTTCACATGCCAGAGGATAAGCGCTGAATAATAATCGGTGATCCAGGATGGATGCTGTTCCGAGGCCCATTCCAGGATTGTCAGGGTTTCTGTTCTGTACGGGAAAACGAATTCAGGACTGGCTTCAAGAGCTTTTTCCAGATAGTCATGTGATTTCTCTTTGTCATCCTTATTTAACCAGGCAAGCCAGTAATGGATCACCGGATCATCCGGAGCCTGTTCAAAGACCTTCACCGCCTCATTATGCATACCCAATCCGGCATAAAACAAACCCGTTTCAAGGTATTCCTCTTTTACCGTTTCGCTTTTAAATGAACTGTTAAAATCGTTCAGACGGTTAGAAACGGGCTTAATGAGGTATTTCTCAAACAGGGCAAAATGATCCAGGGGGTCAATTTCAAATATGTAGGCCAATATCTCTTCTGTGCCACCGGGATTGCTCATGATTCGTTGTGAAATGGCCTGGATCTTGTAGCTGTTCATGTTAAATTCATTGTAGGAGAGGGATTGTCCAGCCTGGTCAAATGCCAGTTCCGGTTTTCCCTCCATCAGGCTGATCTCGGAAAGAAGCTGAAGGGAAGCGCTGCGGTATTCCAGGGAACGCATGGCCCATCTGAATCCGTCCCGGGCATCCGTGAAATTACCCTCTGCTTTCCGGATACACCCGTATACAAAATTGGCGCCCGGGAGATATGCATTTATTTCAAGGACCTTCCCGGCATAATGGCCGGCCTGATCAAGATCTCCGCGACGGAGATAGAGCTCAGCCACCCGCTCTGTGGCATCGAGGTGCAATGGTTCCTTTTCAAGCAATTCCAGGTAGGTATCAAGTGCTTTACCATAAGATCTGTGGTTTTCAAGTTGTTGTGCAAGTATGTAAAGGTCATCCAGTGCATCTGTGGGCGCCTTATGGGGCCTGTCGATAATATAGTTCTCTTCCGAGGAGTAGAGCAATTCACCTCCCAGGAAAACTTCAAGTTTATCATCCTCAGTAATGTCCTCAAAAGTCCTCTTCAGTACCTCAGATGGTTTAAGCGCCACCGGGTCATTTGAGATTTCATTTCCATTGGCTGACACCAACATTATTTCACTGACTTCAATAACAGGGGAGAACAACAGCCTCATTCCTTCCGGAGTGTACTTGATATGAATGGTTCCCGATTCAGCAACGCGGGTAACTCCGTCGGTTTCCCTGACCGGGAACCAGCGTTCCACCCAGCTGTCTGCATTATAGGGAATGAAAGAGGATTGTTTGAAAGGTGTTTGACTGCTGTTGAAACCGTTCTGATTGAGCATTCTGCCCGCCTGTACTTCCACGTACTGTCCATGGGTGTCTGTGAGCAGATTTTCCCAGACCCCCCCATTCCTGGCGAGTGACCACAACCAGATCTTTTTCCCAGGTGTGCCATAACTTGGCGACCAGTGTCCCGCACCGAAATCCTCGTCGTGGTAATATGAAACAAAGTAATTATCAACGCTTCCATAGACGTGGTATGAGCAGTGTCCAAATGTTGTATTGTTCCTGTACCATGACCTGTCAGTTCCCTCCTCATCAACCGGCCAGGGATGTGAGATCCCGTCGTGGCCCAGCCAGAGATTGCCGGGAAAATAGAAATGCAGATCCTCAGCACTTTTTAAAGCTGCATTGCTCCAGTGGTAATATGACTGGAAATAAGGGGTGGCATTGTACCACCAGGTTCTGGCTTCAAAATAGGATGTGTTCGCCGGTAGTGAAATATCAATCCGCCATTGCATGTGTGACGGAAGATCCATTCCGCCGATTACACAATGTGCCGTGCCCTTATCATCGGTAAAAAGGATGTAGTTGACAGGGGTCGCTACTCCCGGATGATGTCCGATGATACTCGAATTCCATTCGATCCCGCCCGAGGTATAGGGGCCTCTCAAGCCGATATCTCTGGGTTTTACCGCATCATTTTTATAGATGAACT
>DAOUVF010000149.1 GCA_030667765.1 Bacteroides sp. | reverse complement strand
TCATTCTTCCATGCTATTTTTTATGATAAGTTGGAGCCACACCAGCAAAAAAGAGATGACGATCGTACATATGACCATCAGGTATATTATGGTCCCCAATAAATATTAACTTGTTTACTATAATTTAATCATATGACAGCAAAAAAAATCATTTTAGTTATATTGTTTATTCTGGGAATGATCTTAATGGTTTTTAATATAACAGGATTGTTCAAATCCTTAAGAAATGAAGAACTATATAGCGAGATCACACCCTATAAAGACGATATCTCTATTCGTTTTGAGGATGCAAAAAAACAATGGGTCCATGGGGAAAATGAGTCGGAGAAGGATTTTGCTGTCCGGGCCACCGTGCTTGTAAGTAAATCCATGGCCCACTACTGGAGAAATGAAGGGATCAAAAAGTACCACATGAGGGTACCGCTCTGGGAAAATTATATCTTAACCTTCAAGCAATTGATCACCGGGCATAAGAAATATGAATTCCGCAATTATAAAAAGGTCATTGAAAGAGGAGTAGGACTCTGCTCACAGCCCTGCATAGGATTAAAATACTTACTGAACGAAAATGGGATAGAAGCCGATCTTTGGGACCTGCAGCAGCATATTGTGGTCGGTGTCACTTTTAGTGATGGGACTGAATATACCCTGGATCCTGATTATGGATACGTTATTCCTGTTGCCATCAGGGGATTGCTGGGCAATCCGAACCTGGTGAGGGAGGCTTATAAGAACCATGATACAGTCTACGCCAGTCATGTGACAGAACATAAACATACCGAAGATATAGTCAAAATGTACCAGCAGGAAGGGAACCATATTTACTCTATGGATAAATCTTTTGAGGATTTTTCATATATCGCCAAATGGGTCCTGCCTTTCCTGTTAATATTGCCCTATTTATTAACCCTCTTCATAAGGAAAAAAGCATGAAAAAATTACTGCCTGCATTATTTACCGGATTTGCCTTTCTTTTCCTGGGATTTTCAATTACAAGAATTGTCCTTGAAGATCCATCCGATCGAGGAAGGCAAATGCTTAATACCAGTATCAAGAGTGAGGCCTTTCAGCGAAAATGGACCTATGTATCTGAGACTTCTGCCATTATTTACTGGCAATTGGAAGATATCAGTTCATCGGCCAATAGTTTTGTCGAATATGGAATAACAGAAAGTCTTGGCAAACAGACAGCCTTGACGAAGAAACCCCGGTGGGCACACTGGCACAGGCTGAAGGGTTTGGAACCTGGAGAAACTTACTATTACAGGATGGTTTCCGTCGATCCGGCAGGCAGTAAAAGAACGGAAAGTGAGATTTTTAAAATAAATCCGGAAAAGAAGGATAATGCCATTCGCATCCCGGGTGATATGACAGGATCGACACCCTATATCCTGGATCAAAAAGATGCTTATTATCTCCTGACAGAAGACATAACAGCGGAGGGCACGGCAATTGAGATTTCTGCTGAAGGTGTGACACTGGACCTGGACGGGCATACAGTCGTTTTTGGTGATAACAGCTCGGAACAGGTTTACGGGGTCAGGTTTGCGGATCCGGGGAATACCAAATTATGCAACGGGCACATTCTCCAGGGGAAAAGATCACGTGATTACAGTACTGCAGTATCCAGCCTCGACCGCCCGGTCCCAACCGAAATATCCGGTATCAGTACAGATGTACATCTGCCCAATGCCTTTCCCCTGTTGATGACACATGCCAATGCAGCCAATATTCATCATAACTACATATACAGCAGGGTGACGGAAATTGAATGCCGCCACTATCCGGGTAATGCCTTAATGCGGGTTTACACTTATGGGGGGGATATCCATATACATGACAACCTGCTGACCGAAGGCTGCCATTGGGGGATCAGTATCAGGATCAGCAGCCGCTCAGCCAAAAACATTGAAATTGATCATAATGATATACAGCACCACCAGCAATATGTGAACGGTTATGCCCTTTCACCCAGTTCTGGAGCACTGGTTCACCATAATAAGGTAACATCTTCAGGCAGGGGTGTTCATCTGACAGGGGAGGGCACTCATTTCTACAATAATTACATTGATACCAAAGGGCATCAGCAATTGAGCGACCTTCCTGCCAGGACCCGCCCTTTTCATCACAGGCTCGTCGAGCTACACGGAATTAAGTTCGAAGGGCGTTCCGCTAATAACTGTAAGATCTATGATAATTTTGTAAGGATAAACCAGTATTTGCCTTTTGACTCCGACGGGGTGGGAGCACCTGAAGACAAGATGGACAATGGTGTTTACATACGTTCGACTGCTTCCTCCATAGAAAAGGACAGACTGGTCGACAAGGAACAGGATTGGGAGAACTACAGGTGGAGATTCTATTTTGTCAAGTACCATCCAGATCTGCCCCCGGCAAAGATTACAGGAAATGATGCAAACACACTATATGGTGAATTCGAGAAGCAAGATCCTGGTGAGTATACCATTTACATGATTTGGGAATATGTGCCTCCGACTCCTTTGAATCTGGCCTGCTATGATCCGAACGGGATGAATGAGATTTACGGTAATACCTTCATCGGGATCACACATTATAAGGAAGTATGGCATGGCGATTATGGCAATACGGGGGACTGGGCCACGGCCATTATGCTGATTGGTATGGACAGGGGACCGGCAGATCCGGGGAAATATACTGCTTATGTCCATGATAACCAGTTTTTCAGTAATGATCTTTTCTTTAATTCCGGCTGGGAGGTAGATATGACTATAAAGCTGGAAAACAATACATTTACACTTCTCAAAGAGCCCTTTGCAATTGACAGGGACAGCCGGATATTCGATGTCGGAGAGGCCTTTGAAAAAGAGATAAGAGCCAGTGAGAACACTTTCATTGAATGATTTTAAGGCAATTATGAAAAGACTAAGCAGTATAATAGTATTGGTCCTGATGATAACCAGCACAGGCTGCAGGACAAAACAAAAACCTTCGGGTCAGGGTACAGATGGCGTGAAATTTGCAGGCTCAATGGTAGATTTTGCTCCCTATGAAGCCAACCCGGTATTTCAGGGTACTGACGCGGAAACATGGGATAAGCAAATTCGAGAACGTGGGTATATCCTCGTTGAAGATGGTGTATACAAAATGTGGTATACCGGTTATACAGAAGATTCCGAAACAAAGTATTTGGGATATGCCACATCAGATGATGGGATTAATTGGAGCAGGTATTCAGGTAATCCCGTTTTCAGTGAAAAATGGACTGAAGATATGTTTGTCATCAAGGATGAGGGAATATATCATATGTATGCAGAAGGGACGCATGATATAGCGCACCTGCTGATTTCTACAGATGGAGTCAACTGGGAAGAACAGGGAGACCTGGTGATCCTGGATACCAGTGGGGAATCCATCCCTCCCCCTTACGGAACGCCGGTTGTCTGGATTGAGCATGGGAAATGGTATCTCTTCTATGAACGTAATGACCTTGGTATCTGGCTGGCTACATCGGAAGACAAGAAAACCTGGACGAATGTACAGGATGAGCCTGTAATAAAAATGGGCCCTGAAGCATACGATGAAGGAGCCGTGGCTGCAAACCAGGTGCTTAAGCATGAGGGCAAGTATTATTTATATTACCATGGTTCATCAAACCCGGATTGGGCAGATCCCAATGCCAATGCACTGTGGACTTCCAATGTGGCTGTATCTACCGACCTGGTAAATTGGGAGAAATACCCGGAAAACCCGATTGTGGAAGGTGACCATTCCAGTCCCATTCTTGTTTTTGATGGTGAAAAAAACCGTCTGTATACCATGCATGATAAAGTGTGGCTTTATTTTTCGGAATAAAATTTGCGGTAAAAACTAACAATTATGAGAAGCAGTAATGATTCAATCAAGACTTTATGGTTCATGCTGATCCTGTTTTCAGGAAGCATATTACATGCCCAGGATGATTGCAAAGTACTTATGCCAGAAATATCCGGAACATACACGGGGAAATGTAAAAAAGGGCTGGCACAGGGTAAGGGTTTAGCCGTGGGTACTGATACTTATGAGGGACGTTTCTTAAAAGGTTTGCCGGACGGAACAGGTAAATATACCTGGGCAGATGGCCGGGTTTATGAGGGATCATGGGCAGGGGGAGAGCGGGAAGGAAAAGGTAAGATGATCTACCCGACGGCAGGAGAGGATTCCATTGTCACCGGTTATTGGAAAAAAGATGAATATGCAGGGACGGAACTTATTCCACAATATCGGGTTACAAGGAATCAGGGTATTGTCCGGTATTCTATCAGGAAAATAAACGATTTGGGTAGTAAATGCAGTGTAGGGCTATATCTGGCTGGCAGCTTCAATACTGATATAGACAGCTGGTCCATGGATTACAGTAGCGGACAGGAATTTGAATCAGGCAGAAAGCGTGGCATTGAGAATGCTATTGTACCCTACAATGTATCTATTAAATACCGTGTGTGGAATCAAATGCATTCCCAGCAGCATGATGTATATTTTGATTTTACAATTAATGAACCTGGAACTTTTGAGATCACCATTACAAACTGATAGCTGCTATAAATCACATACAATTATGAAAAACAGTAAATATTCCATTAAGACAGTATGTTATATGCTGATCCTGTTTTCAGGGAGTATATTATACGGCCAGGCTGAATGTAAGGTACTTATGCCTGAAATATCCGGATCATACAAAGGAAAATGTAAAAAAGGCATGGCAAACGGGAAAGGATTGGCTGTGGGTATCGATATATACGAGGGTCGATTCTCGAAAGGTTTGCCGGATGGAACAGGTAAATATACCTGGGCCGATGGCCGGATTTATAAAGGATCATGGTCTGAGGGAATACGAAAAGGACAAGGCACCATGATCTACCCCAGGGCAGGAGAGGATTCCATTGTTGCAGGGATATGGAATGATGATGTCTATTTAGGACCAGTCCCCCTTCCTCCCTATAAGATTGATAGATCTATGAGTGTTGTCCGTTCTTCAATCAGGAAAATAAATGATATGGGCAGTGGTGTCAGAATAGGAATATTTCTGGGTGGCAACTACAATGTCGAAATACAGGATTTTTCCATGGTAAGTGATACCGGAAGTCCAATGATGTTAGGCCAGCGTTATGGTATTGAAAATGCGATTGTTCCATATTCGGTAACCATTAGATACCGTACATGGAATCACCTCCGTACCCAGCAGCATGATGTGTATTTTGATTTTACGATCAATGAGCCTGGAACTTTTGAGGTTACCATACATAACTGATCGATGAATTCCAGGGAGCGGACCATAGCAGCCATCAATCATCGGCAACCTGACAGGCCTCCCCTTTATGTGTCCCTGACTCCACAGATCGCCGAGAAACTGAGTGAGGTGCATGGCCTTCCCTATGAGCCGCCAATCGATGCCATGGAGTCATCCAGGATATCTCACATGGGACTCCTAACCGGACTGGGCGTAGATATCATTGCAATAGCACCAGCTTCGCCTCCAGCAGATCCGAGCATAACCCTTCCTGACGGACGGATAAAGAATGAGTGGGGAATGGTATTTAAGGATATAGGAATGTACAGTGAGCTGGATGAATTTCCATTATCCGGAGCTTCAACAAAAGATGATATCCTGGGGTATCCCTTTCCTGATCCCCTGGCAGCAGGAAGGTATGATATCGCTCAGGAAATGTTAACCATATATGGTGGTTCACATGGTATAATCGGGGATGTGGAAACCATGTTTTTCGAGATATCCTGGTACCTCACCGGGCTTGAAAAGTTCATGGTCGATCTGATCACGGAAGCTGAATACCTACCGTATCTGATGGACAAGGTTATGCATTATATCATAGAGGCAGGCAAGAAGCTCCTGGGCATGGGGGTTGATATACTCTGGTGCGGAGATGATTTCGGCGGGCAGAATGGTATGCTGATAGATCCTGATGCATGGAGGAGTATCATCAAACCCAGGATAAAGTACATGTTTGAGGAATTCCGGAAGGTCCAGCCTGATATCAAAATCGCCTGGCATAGCTGTGGTTCCATCATACCCATAATCCCGGATTTCATCGAGCTCGGTCTTGATATATTAAATCCTATACAACCACTGGCAGCAGGAATGGACCCTGTATTCCTGAAAAAGGAGTTCGGGAAAGACCTTGTATTTTTCGGCGGGATAGATGTCCAGGATCTTCTGCCCAATGGCAGCCCGGAAATGATACATGATGAAGTGAGGCGCCGGATAGAGATCCTTGGCAGGGATGGAGGATATATTGTGGCTCCCGCCCATAATATCCAGCCGGATACCCCGGTGGAAAATGTATCGGCCTTTTTTGATGCAGTTTTGAATCCTTAGAATTTCCGTTCCGCTGATGTATTTTCGAACCATCCCAGAAATCCACTGCCAACACCTGAATACACAAAATCAATATCACTATCATTATCCAGATCACTCCATGTCATCTCTCCACAATAGAACCCATGATAGGGAGTAAATCCCTGAACACTCGTTACACCGAATACATGCTCGATCCATTTCAATTCATTTTCCACCCATTTTTTTTCATACCACCGAAAACGTTGCTTGCCGTCCGCCTTGTCCACGCCGCCTGTAATTAAATCTTCATCTCCATCACCATCTACGTCAACCAATTCACAGTTATGTCCCCCATTCACATCATTATTGTTATCCTCTTTGTCGAATTCATGTAAAGTATAGCCGCTTGGGGTCTTCATATACCATCCGATGTTTGCACCGTCTAATTCACCGGTTCCAATGTAATCAATATCGCCATCTTCATCCAGGTCCCGTGCAAAGGCCTTTGTGAAATTGGCATCCACAACGATATGCTTTTTCCATTCCTGCATAAGTGCTTTATCGTATCCAGGATGCTCATACCACCCCAATCCCGCGCCACCATCTTCTTCTTTGGCGATGATGATGTCTTCATTTCCATCCCCATTTATATCAGAAAAAGACGTGTAATGGGTCATTCCGGAACCACCTGTAATAGTATGATGCGGCCAGAGAGAATAAATGGCATTGCCGGAAGGTATCTGATTTACTATCATTTTTCCTGAATGGCTGTCCAATAGTACCACTTCCATCTTGCCATCTCCATTTATATCCCTTAACCTGATATCATGCCCGTTTTTCAGGTTCACACTGTAATCATGCCATTCATTCCAGGGAGATGTTGGGTTGTCAGGGCATTTGTACCATTTGTTTCCATTATGAAACGGTTGATACCCCTGCCCGATTAGATCCTTTTTTCCATCTTTATCCACG
>DAOUVF010000123.1 GCA_030667765.1 Bacteroides sp. | reverse complement strand
TAATGTGGATGATATTCCGGAACAATGAAAGTTTGATATGAAAATCTTATGGTTCAGTGGGTTGATCTGCAGGGGCATTCTCCATCAAAAAAACACCTGTTAATCTTGTGAGGGAGGTACGCGAACCGATCAGGTTGTAAATGGCCTGCAGCCTTCTCAGGGCGGAATTCAGATAGATCAGCTGGATATCCCGGTATTCGAATGAACTTATCGCGCCTGACCGGAATTTTTCATCGGCGATGGACATGTTTAGTTCAGCTGCTTCCAGGCTTTCATCCGCTACCTCCAGCAGGGCAATCCGGATGCTGTAAAAATCATACAGGTTCAGCAATTCATTCATAAGGGCATGCTCCATCTGCTCAATTTCTACCTGGGCGATTTCTTCATTGATCCGGGCAACCTCTACAGCTCTTTTGCGGGTCCCTCCGGTATATATATCCCAGGACAATCGCAGATTCCCATAAGTTGAAAGGGCATCCGTAGACCCGAGAAACTGTACAGAGCCAACATTTTCGTCCAGTCCAGCTGAAACATAGAGGGAGGGATAAAGAGCAGATTTACGTAAGTCGATCTCTTTTTTCTGTAGCTGCAAATTGGTGAATTGGTTCTTGAGTGTCTGGTTATTAGACATCATTTTCCCGGTCAGGTCGCCAAGGATATAGTCAGTAGTATCCGGCTCAAAGGGATCCGGGAAATTCCACATCAGACCGGGATCTAGTCCAAGTAAAAAATTCAGGTTGCGAATGGCATTCCTAACTACCACTTCCTGTGTCATATAAAGGGCCTTATCGTTCAGGTAAACATTCTTGGCTTGCAAAACCTGGTAGGTGACCGTACCTCCCAATTCATAGCGTGCCTGTTCATAGGTATATCTGTCCTCAGACAAGGTCATCACCGTTTTCAATACGCTGAAGTTTTCCTGCTGGAGAAGAACATCATAATAGGCCATAATCACATCCTCGATGGTGTTCTCAACCACCACTCCCAGGCTCCCCTGGGATAATTCTTCAAGTGACTCCAGTTTATCCTTCGTAAAATTTACCCGGAAACCATCGAAGATAGTCCAGTCCAGTCCCACCCCGGCATACAAGCGGTTAGCCCAATCATCCTCAGTGATGCTGTAAATGTTGTTTGAGCTGGCATCAAAACCTATGGTTGGGTATCTCCCGGCATTGCCCCAGTTATTGTTAATGGATGCGATCTCCACATCAGATTTCGAGATCCTGATGCCGTAGTTATACTCCAGGGTCTTTACAAGGGCATCAGAAAGGGTAAGATCTTCCTGCTGACTGAATGCAGAAAATGAAGAAATGAAAAAAACAATCAGCAGGTTATAGATATAAATATTACGATTCATCTCAAAAATTGAATTATTCACCTTGTTTATTCGGTCCTGGTTCATTATATTTTTTTCCATTGGCCTCCAGCATCATTTTGCGCCGGTGATGAATGACCGCAACTTCCACATCTTCACGTTCAGGTTTCACTCCTGTCCAGAATTGCCGGAAAAATACCCTGACATCATTTAAGAGCATGATCAGAATGGGGAAAAAGATAAGGATAAATACTGTCCCGATAGCCACTCCATATGCCAGGCTGATAGCCATCGGAATGAGGAATTGTGCCTGTACACTCTTTTCAAGAATGATTGGGAAAAGGCCTACCGAAGTAGTGATAGAGGTCAGGATGATTGGCCTGAGCCTGATCTTTCCGGCTTCTATGACAGCATCTTTTACCTTTTTGCCTTCGATCAGAAGGCCATCATATTTAGCAAGGAACACGATAGCATCATTGATGATCACCCCGGTAAGGGCAACCATCCCCCAGAGGCTCATCAGTGATACCGGTTTACCATGGATCCCATGTCCCCAAAATACTCCCAGCATAGATAATGGGATCATGGCGATGATAATCAGGGTCTGGTTGAAACTCCGGAAGTGCAGGATCATCACCAGGACAATGATGATAAATGCCACACCGAAATATCTGTATATCTTGGCAACAGCTTCAGTGCTAAACCGCCTTTGTCCGTGAAAAATATACCTTATACCGGCATACTGCGACAGGATATCGGGCATGATATTCAGCTCTATCTGCTCAATTATTTCAGGTACAGGAGCGTAGGGATCGACTGTTTCAGCATCCACCCGGATCTCTCTTGAACCATTGAACCTGTTAATGGCTACCGGTCCACGTTCCATGTGATAGTCCGCCAGTTCTATAAGCGGATACACACCGGAACCGGTTTTTATTTTCATCTTTTCCATCTGTCCGATCGTCAGCCTGTCTTCTTTCGGGTATCGGACCCATATACGCAATTCATCCCGACCTTCCTGTAGCCGCTGTGCCTGGCCACCATAAAATCCCTGCCTGACCTGCCGGGCAATGGCATTTTCATCTAGTCCGAGAAAATAGGCTTTAGGCTTGAGGTCCAGCCTGATCTCCTGCTTTCCAAGAGCAACATTCTCATTAATATCTTTCAGCTGGGGCATTTCACCCAACCTGTACATCATGTAGTCTGTTGCCTCTTCCAATTCAGCCAGGTTCTTTGACATCAGGCCAATAGATACTGGTGATCCAAACCTGTTCCTTCCGGCAACTGTGAATTTACGGGCCTCGGGAATCGGGCCGATCTTTTGGCGTACCATATTGGCAATATCAAATCCGGCGATTGGGAGTCCCTCAAGATCACGGGGATAAACCGTAACCGCGCCTGCATGTGAACCGGATTCCTGGCGGTTGAATGCACCACCCACACTGGTCTGTACCCTTTCAATGATATCTTCTTCTTCACTGAATTTTTCCTTCAGATCTTCATTAACTTCCCAGATGGCGTTCTCAAATTGTCTCAGGAATCTGATTGTCTGTCTTTCACCATCTCCGGGTGTAAATGCCACATTAACTTCAAAGTTGTCAAAATCTACCCTTGGAAAGAAGGTGTTTTTAATATAGCCCCCCATCCAGAGACCAGCTGTTATCAGGATCAGGGCAACCGGTATGGCAATTACTGCATGCCTCCACCTGACAAGCCAGCCAAGCATATGATGATAGATCCTGTCACGGAGCCAGACGATGAACCCTTCGACGTATTTTTTGATGCCCCTGTTCTTGTTTCTCAGTCTCTTCCGGTTAAGTACCTTTGGATTGGCAAGATGTGCAGGCAGCACAAAAAATGCCTCAAAAAGTGAAAAGAAGAGGCTGGCAATCACCACAACTGCCACCTGCAACATAAATTCCATCGTTGTACCCTGCATAAATAACAGGGGAGAAAATGCAATAATAGTGGTAGTCACAGAGGTTAGCACAGCAGGGTATACCTCCATGGTCCCATCTACAGCAGCTTGCATGGGACTCTTCCCCCGTTCAAAATGCAGGTAGATATTTTCAGCAACCACGATCCCGTCATCTACCAGTATCCCGATCACAAGGATCATCCCCATGAGGAACATCAAATTGATGGTGATCCCGTAAAAATAAGCAAACATGAACATGGCCAGGAAGCTGAATGGGATCCCCCAGGCTACCCAGAGGGAAAGCCGAAGGCTCAGGAATATGGTGAGTGTCAGGATGACCAGGGTGAGCCCAACCATGCCATTTCTAGTCAGGAGATTGAGACGGCTTTGCAGAATATCAAGAAAAGCCCTGGACATACTTAATTCTACCCCCGCATTCCTGGCATTGAAATCTTCCATGTATTTTCGGGCAAAAATGGTCATGGCTTCAAGGTCCTCTTCCGGGAGTTTTTCTACACGAATGGAAACCGTGGGTCTCCCGTTCAACCAGGATTTGTTGGAGGTATCGGCAAATTTCTTTTTCACCTCTGCCACATCCCTGATCCGAAGGAATCCTCCGTCTGACTGGCCCCGTATGATGATGTTTCCGATCTTGTTTGGATCTGTACTGCGTGACCGTAAACGTATCAACAATTCCTCGTCTTCTGATTTAATCTGTCCACCCGAAACATCCTGGTTGTTTCGCTGGATAGCCTGGGAAATATCATCAAATGTGATATTGTACCGAAGCAACATTTCCTCTTTACATTCGACGGATATTTCCGGTTGGGGGTATCCTGACAATGATATCTGGCTCATCACCCCTGAGTTGTAGAAGTCCTCTTCGATCCGTTGTGCATAATCCTTCAGGGTCATCAGATTTACATCGGCACCTTCGACAGGTGACAGGCTCATACGGACACCGGGTGAACGGGATCTTCGCTTCGAAACAATTGGTCTTTCTGCTGCTGAAGGAAGGGCAGAAATGCCATCCACCGCATTTTTTACTTCGATCAAGACTTCATCAATATCGTATTCACCAGTTGTTTCAATAGAGACGCTGGAACGGTTCTCTACAGATGTTGAGCTGATCTCTTTGATGCCAATTAATCCCCTTATAGCTTCTTCAATCCGGGAGGTAACTCCTTCCTCCATTTCTACAGGTGAGGCACCAGGATAATAAACAGAGATGCTGATATAACGGCTCTCAGTTTCCGGGAAAAAAGATTTTTTCATCGAAGAATATGCAAAAACGCCGGCAAGAATTACGGTAAGTATGGCCAGGTTTGCATATATGGGATATTGTACGAATCTTTCAACTAGTTTCCTCATTTCCGCAGATCTTAGGATTATTCAGGCTGTCCCTGTTCAGTTCTTTTCTTCTTTTCCGCGGTTTTTTCACCCCGTTCTGCGGGCTTTTTCCTGGCGGCATTTTCTTTCATCTTTCCGGTAGCTCCCTCAGTTTTTCCGTCAGTACCTTCTCCTGGTTTTACCCGGGCAGCCTTGTCCCCTTTCTCGCCAGCTGCAGTCCGGCCCTGATCATTCCCCAGCATTTCAACCAGCGTACCTTCCAACACATTGATAAGGGGTTGCATGACCAGTACCTCGCCTTCTTCAAGCCCATTGAAAACGAGGGTCTTTTCGTTCTCTTTGATCACATTTGCCACCCTTTTCTCCAGACGGCTATCCACGATCACAAACACTTCGTTGGTATTGAAGACTACGTTACGTGGTACTTCCATGGCATCCTTAATGGGATGACCGGGAAATGCTGCAGTCAGGTATTCACCGGACAGCAGGTTCGGATTTCGATGGTTCTGTATCTTTATGAATATGGCCTGGGACTGTGTATTCGGATCTACAAACGGGCTCTTCCTGATAACTTTCCCTTTCCAGGACAATCCCCTTCTGTCTGACTCCACGGTCACCGGGTCACCTATTTTGACCCAGGCTGCATCAAATCGTTTTACCGGGACTTCCAACTCCAATTCGTCTGTCCGAATGGCCTTCGCCACCCTGCCCCCGGTGTTGGTATATGATCCAACCTCCAGGTTTACCTCTGTAAAAGTACCCTCAAAGGGAGCAATGGTTGTCCGTCTGCTAAGCTGCAATTCATCTTTCCGTATGTTATAATACTGGCTTAAAACATTGCGGCTGGTGAGGAAGATCTTGAGCTTTTCATTTTCCGTCTCGGGAAAAGGTGGAAGGGGATGATCCAGGCTGATCGATGAGAAAAATTCCATATACCCTTCTTCTTGTTCAGGAAAATCAATCCTGATATCCGGCAGCAGGTTTGCCAGGGTATTCAGGAACTGGCTTTTGCTTGCTTTTAGTGCCAGTTCGGCTTCATCGGGATAGACGACAAAGAGGATATCTCCCTGTGAGAATTTGGTTCCTTTTTTAAGTGCGATTTCACCCTGTTGCAACCTCCCTGAAGCTTCTGCCACAATATCCACTTCGGCAGTGGAGGTAAGCCTGCCGTCAGCAGACACCGGTGACAGGATGGTAACATATTTGACTGGTTCTGCCTTTACGAATCTTTTGGCCGCCACAGGTGGACGCCGCTGCATATCTTCCTTCTGGGCAGCCAGGAACCTCATCAGTCCGTAGGCCAGTCCCACTATAAAAATAAAGGCCGCAATAACTACGATCCTTTTGTCAATTTTTCTCATTACTTAAATATATCGGAGATGTAATATTTTTCTAAAAAGCACGTAAATATACGCAGAATCAAAAATCTTTGACTCTTTATATGATCAATGGTTTAATTTATACCAGTTGATATATTCAGCTGCTGAAATATGCTCCCTGCCGGTAACCGAGCGGTAATCGGAATCAATCTCAAAAGCGCCCTTGCGTATGCCTTCATAGATCCCGGAGATGATTGTCCCGAATACATCCCCATGGGCTGCTGTCCTGTCCCTCCGGTACTCTTCAACACTCATGGATTCAAACTTCAGATCAGATCCATAGACCAGGTTAATGGCATCTACCAGTTCTTGTTGTGTGATGGTCTCCCCGGCCAGGTTATAGACAGATCCGTTTAATTCATCCCTGGTGATCATATCCAGGTATGCCCTTGCAAGTTCATCACGGGTGGTATAGGCGCATCTGCCTTCACCTGCACAATTGGATATTTTACCATCCTTGAAATAATGATCAAGGTATTCGAGGTCAGCCTCCAGGTAAAGGCCATTCCGCCCGATTGACCAGTCCAGTCCACTATCCATAATGTCCTGCTCCGTTTGCCTGTTTGCTAAAATGATAGGATCGAATGCACACTTGCCCGGTTTACCAAAAATGCTGGTATATACCAGTTTTCTCACCCCGGCTGTTCTGGCTGCATTTATCACGTTCCTGTGTTGTTCAATTCTTTTTTCCGGTGCATCCATTCCGGATACCAGCAACACAACTTCAATGCCTTTTAGTGCATTCTGATATTCCTCTCCATTATTGTAATCCCCCTGGCGGATTTCCAGGCCAAGATGAACAGCCTTTTCCGGATTCCGGGCGATACCAATTATGTTCTGGCTGCCCAGTTGCCTGATGGCTTCATTTACAATGGCAACACCCAGTTGTCCGCTTGCTGCAGTTACTGCTAATTTCATCCTGTATGGCTATAATAAAGTTTGGCCGAAATTACTTAAACTCCCAATATGAATGTGTTAAAAATCTGCTAATTTAGGCCGGGTGAACCATTTAAAATGAGGGAATTCAATATTTAGAATGACCAGCCTTCCCGGTAGTTATGCTTGATCAGCTCTTCAGCAAAACCTTTTGCGTTGATAGGATCTGTAAATTCTGTCTTGAAATGTGGATGTCCGTCAATGACATCAAATTCATCCAATGTAACAATCCTGATCGTATCCGAATCACTGATATTGGTAAACTTCATATTCTTCCCATCCCAATGAAGTTCCTTTTTCAGGTCTTGCAGACGGACTGCTAACACGCCCATGACCACCATTTCGTTCAGTGGACCGGAATATCCAAAGTTTGAGCTGGATTCCAACCTGTCTTCCGGGCTTTCCTTACAGGCCCTGACCCAATCCATCTGGTGTCCAAGATCTACCCTCCTCAGGTACGGCTCAGGCTTCTTATAGGATGCCTCAAGTGATTCCGGCAGCAGATATGGATCTCTTCCATATACGCCGCACATAATTTTTCCTTTGGTACCTATAAACAAACAGCCGCCACCACCGTCTCTGCCCAGCATCTCCCCAGCCGGATGATCTTCAGGCCTCGGGGGCAGAAGTCCACCATCCCACCAGGTAACTTCCACTTCAGGCATTTTTACCTTTTTATACTTAACCCGTTCCGGGAAGGTGTATTTTACCACTTCTGCGACCGGGGCACATTCCGTATTGAAACTGGTGGAACTTCCCTGAACCTTGGTGGGATATTCCAGCTTCAGGGCCTTAAAGACCGGATCCATTATATGGCAGGCCATATCTCCAAGGGCTCCCGTTCCGTAGTCCCACCATCCCCGCCAGCTCCAGGGATGCAGTATACTATGGTAAGGTTTCATCCTGGCCGGACCGATAAACAGATCCCAGTTCAGGGTATCAGGCGGCCATTCTCCCGTGGCCGGACGTTGGAGTCCCTGTGGCC
>DAOUVF010000096.1 GCA_030667765.1 Bacteroides sp. | reverse complement strand
GACCGATTTAAGACTTACTGAAGATTCTGTTAGTCTGGCCCCATGTATTCTGTCCTTTCGGTATTCCTTCCATGTCCGTGTATCAATGATCAGTGGAACATTTGCAGATTTTATGCTCAGGTAGAATTCCTCAGGCGAGAGCATCCGGGATTTATCTTCGGCAACATCCTGGGAACAAAGAGATATGACATTGATGGAACAAAGCGTGAAAAGCAGCAAAATTCGCATCAGGGATGGTTTTAATTATTATTTATACGAAATTTCCGTCACCATGTTTCAAACATAAAGCATAAATATTCCGAGAATCCAGCCCTTCAGTCATTAAATGAAAAAAGCATGATGATAAGAGACTTTATCAACCTGTTGATGCCGGTCCTCTGTCCTGTCTGTGGAGCTGTGCTTTTGAAAAATGAACGGATCATATGCACGGGTTGCATATATGAGCTCCCGCGAACACGGTACTTATCCTATTCAGAAAATCCTGTATCCAGGTTATTCTGGGGAAGGATATATGTGGAAAATGCTACAGCTTTATTCCAATACCAGAAAGGAAGCCGCTTCCAGCAACTCATTCATGAGCTTAAATACAAGGACAGGCAGGATATCGGCAGGGAAATGGGCAGGCTTCTCGGAATCGAACTTGAAGGATCACCTTTCACTTCTGCCGATATAATATTGCCGGTTCCTCTCCATAAAAAGAAATACAGGCAACGTGGCTACAACCAGTGCCATCCGATTGCTGAAGGACTTTCAGAAAGCCTTGGGGTTCCCTGGCATAGCGGTCATTTGATCCGTCCATCTGTTTCCCTGACCCAGACCAGCAGGTCCCGTATGGATCGCTGGTCAAATGTTGATGGAATATTTGAGGTAAAAGATCCTGGAAAATTGTGTGGCAAACATATCATCCTTGTTGATGATGTTGTCACGACTGGGGCTACACTTGATGCATGTGCGACTGCCCTCCTGTCCCTGGAAAAGGTCCGGGTCAGTATTGTAACCCTGGCTGTGGCACTGAAGGTCTTTAATTAAAAATTATTTCAGGATAACCCAGCCCCTTTCCTTGGAAATGGTATTGATCAGGGAGGTAATGGTAATATACTGCTGCATCAGCGGATTCACTGCCTCCAGGTCGTCATTGTTAACTTGCTGGACCTCCCGGATTTGCTCTTCTTTCTCGCGCTGGGCAACCTCCAGGATCTTCCGCTTGTATTCGATCAGGGCTTTGGGAACATTTTTTTTAAGCAACATATCTTCGGCCTCCACCATGGCTCCCTTACGGCTGTGTACCTTGCTGAGGCTGTAAGGAGAGCTTAACAGGTCAACAGCCAGCTGGCTGATCCGGTGATCTTCATGATGAACGAAGTACTTTATTTCTATCACTTCCCCTTTTTGTATCAAGTTATTAACCTCCTCAAATATCTGGCGATATAAGAGGTTTTTAAACTCAAGCTCATCGTTAAGTATTTCATTGACAACATACTCAGCCACTGAAATGTATTCGTTCCCAGCATGTTCATCCTGAATTTCATACAGGCGCTCATTGCCATATTGAAGAAGGAACCTGACCAGCAGCTTTTCCTGTAATTCACTGTAAATCTCCTTTATGAAAGAGGGAAGCGGGGTTGATTGAATGCGTATCTCCTCCTGCCGGGATTCCTTATTGTAACGGTCCTCCGCCTTTTTTTTCCGTAAACGGTAAACCTGTGAGTACAGGATCCTCTCTTCGATATCCAGCATCCGCGCACTCTCTTTGATGTACACCGATCGCATAACAGTATCCGGTATGACCGAGATAGATCTGATAACATCGTTGATCAACCCGGCCTTCCCGACCGGATCTTGTTCCATATCCTTCAACAGGAGCCGGGTCTTGAAGGAAATAAAATCCTTCTCGTTCTCCTTAATATACTGCTGGAATTCCGTGGCACTTAATTGCTTGGAGTATGAATCGGGATCTTCCCCTTCTGGCAGCGGAACCACCTTGATATTGAGTCCCTCTTCAAGCACCATATCAATCCCGCGCATAGAAGCTTTGATCCCAGCCTCATCACCATCATAAATGATGGTAACATTGCTGGTAAATCGCTTGATCAGCCTGATCTGGTCATTTGTCAGGGCGGTCCCCGATGAGGATACTACATTTTCAATCCCGGCCTGGTGAAGTCCAAGGACATCGGTATAACCCTCAACCAGAAAACACTTTTCCTGTTTTACGATGGCCTGCTTGGCATGGTACAATCCGTAAAGGATCCGGCTTTTCTGGTAAATATCTGATTCAGGAGAATTCAGATATTTGGCCATCTTTTCATCCGACTTGAGTATCCTGCCGCCAAACCCAGTGACATTTCCGGTCAACCCGTGTATCGGGAAGATGATCCTTCCCCGGAAACGGTCGGCCTTATAATCGTCCTTCTGAATGGTAAGCCCGGTTTTCACCAGGTAATCCAGTTTATAACCTTCCTTCAGGGCTTCATTGGTAAGGGCATCTTTTTGTTCCGGACTATAGCCCAGCTGGAACTTCCGGATGATATCATCATGGAATCCGCGTTCCCTGAAATAGGCCATGCCAACTGATTGCCCTTCCGGGGTGTTTTGAAGAATATTGGTAAAATACTTCTGGGCCCATCCCGTGATGATCAGCAGGCTTTCCCTTTCATTGCGCTGCTGTATCTCCTCCGGGGTTGGTTCCTGCTCAGAGATCTCTATATTGTATTTTTTGGCCAGGTAGCGAAGTGCTTCAGGGTAGGTCAGCTTTTCATGCTCCATAAGGAAACCAACTACATTCCCTCCCTTACCAGAACTGAAATCCTTATATATCCCCTTGGCCGGAGAGACCAGGAAAGATGGTGTTTTCTCATTGGTAAAAGGGCTCAATCCCTTAAAATTCTGTCCGGATCTCTTCAGCGATACAAAATCTGAGATCACCTCAACAATATCTGCAGTATCAAAAATCCGGTCAATGGTATCCCTGTCGATCATACCGCTAAATTATAAAACGAACATGGATTTTCAGGCTTAACATAGCAATAACTTTATTACTCTGGTATACAAATATCATACGAGAAGGTTTTTTGTATCTTGTGGAAGAAATGAAGAAGCTGGTAGTTCTAACAGGCTCAGGCATCAGTGCCGAAAGTGGTATCCGTACTTTCCGGGAGATGGGGGGACTATGGGAGGAATATGATGTACACGAAGTGGCCAGTCCCCAGGGCTGGGCAAATGATATGGACCTGGTGCTCAGGTTCTATAATGAGAGACGAAAGCAGCTGCTGAAGGCAAAGCCCAATGCCGGGCATACTGGACTCGCTGAACTGGAGGAGCATTTCGATGTGGAGATCATCACCCAGAATGTTGATGACCTGCACGAACGGGCAGGTAGCAGTAAAATACTTCACCTGCACGGGGAATTGAAAAAGGTGAGAAGTACGCAGGACCCTTCCCTGGTTCATGAACTGGATGGCTGGGAACTGAAAAGAGGAGATACCTGTGAAAAAGGATCCCAGTTAAGGCCGCATATTGTCTGGTTCGGGGAAGCAGTCCCCCTGATCGAGGACGCCGCTGAAATTACCCAGAGGGCAGATGCATTTGCCGTCATCGGCACATCGCTCCTGGTTTATCCTGCAGCTGGACTTGTAGATTATGTGCCCCGTGGTGTACCCATCTACCTGGTAGACCCCAACGAGATACCCGTTCCCCGCCACCGTGAAGTAGATTTCATTAAGGAAAAAGCCAGCTCCGGTTTACCTCTACTAAAAGAAAAACTGCTGAAAAGATTTATCGATTAACCAGAAAATTCTTCAACATGAGGCGTTTAACTTATATTATGCTATTCCTCTTCTGTACAGGAATTGCCTGTTCACAACAATTTGAAGGCGGGATCCTTGGTGGGTTGACGGCCAGCCAGATTGATGGTGATTCATACAGCGGTTATAATAAAGTAGGTATCCTGGCAGGTGCCTGGGTTCAAAGGTTGTTCACCTATACCGTAGCCGGACAGCTGGAATTGAGATATGTCTCTAAAGGATCGCTTCATACCAACAAACCGGGTGATGATATTTATTACAGATGCGTCCTTCATTACATAGATCTGCCCATCATGGCACAATATATTTATAATGAAAAAGTTGTTTTTGAACTTGGTATCGGACCCGAATTCCTCTTATCAGCCAAGGAATTTGATGCTCATGGTGAGCTCCCCGAAAGAGAACCTTATTTTCATACCTTTACCATGAGCGCCATAGCCGGTATCGGTTATACTTTCTGGGACGTACTTACTTTCTCTGCGCGTTTCAATTATTCCATCATTCCCATCCGGGACCATCCCAGCGGACAGAGTTACCTGTTGAACCAGGGACAGTATAGCCATGTGTTGAGTTTTGCTGTCTACTATAAGATCTCCGGTAAAAGCTCCAGGTAGTATTTCTATCAAGGATTATTCATTCTCCTTTTCCAGGGTATTACACCGTCACTGAATTTTAAGCAAGCTTAAAATATAGGTTCCTAATGTAACACCCTGGAAAAGATATTTGATAATCCATTGAATGAATCACGATGGGGGGATTTTTTATTGGGTATATTAAATAAGGCACCTATAAATGTTGTTTGCAAGATTTTCAGTGCCGCTTTAATATACCCAAAAAAAAACCTCCCTTCTGATGAAGAGAGGTTGTTTTGCTGTAGGGGAAGGATTCGAACCTTCACGGAGTGGTTAGCCAAAATGATTTTTCCCAATCTCTCCGCCCCCGAGACAGGAGGGTGTGTCTGCCAGTTTCACCACCCTACAGTGTTTGTGTCTCATTGACATTACAAATATACGCAGAAGATCAAAATATTGTTATATTCGCAATGTTTTTCAATAATTATTGCTAATATTGCAATGTTTTAGCGTTTTTATTGATTATATTGCAATAACCACTTGAGATTATGAAAAAAATTTATGATATTGATAAACTGGACAGGGAGATCCTGGAGATTTTAATGAAAGATGCCAAGATTCCCTACACGGATATTGCCAAAAGGCTTATCGTATCAGCAGGAACCATTCATGTCAGGATGAAAAGAATGGAAAGACTCGGGATTGTAAAGGGAGCTACCCTCATCCTGGATCCTGCGAAAATCGGTTATGATATGACAGCATTTGTGGGTATTTACCTGATCAAAGGGTCCGTATATAAAGAAGTAATCGATGAAGTTGATAATATTCCTGAAATCGTGGAGGCCCATTATACAACTGGAGAATACAGTATATTTGTCAAAGTGATCTGTAAAAACACGGATCATCTTCGTGAGGTAATTAACGAAAAATTGCAACCTGTAGACGGGGTGAGCAGAACAGAAACCATTATCTCACTGGGAGAAAGTATTAAAAAGCAGATGCCAATCTTTTAAAATCATACTTGCATGATAAAAAACTGGTTTGAAGAACTGGAAGATCTTTTAAGAAACGGGGTAAGCCCAGAGCAGAGGATCTTTGCCAACCGTTATGCCAGGAAGGCCAAGTACCACATTGATAAGGTCATGAAAGGCGTTGACAGGGAATCCGAGGAGACCAGGGAGATGGCCAGTTCCTTCTTCCGGCTGCTGGAACATAAGCTGAATCTCAATGAGCGGACGGATCCGCCCAGCAAAGAGGAGGTGAAGGCGGCTGTGAAACAGTTAAAGGATGTTGGACGTTTTTCCATTTTCGTTACAGCTGTAATCCTGCCAGGGGGAGTGGTCTCTTTGATCGGACTCGAACTGCTGGCAAGACAGTACGGGATTAATTTCTCTCTGATCCCCTCTGCATTTAAAAAGAAGAAAAAAGAGGATGATCCATCCGCGCAAGAAAATCACCCCCGTCAATTAACCGGTGGGTCAACCGATTCGGAACCCCCGGAATAATCAAAGATATTCACCCTGTATTGATCAGCCTGGGGACCATTATATACCAGACGATCCGTACGGCCAGGACAAACCCGGCATATTCACTCCGGTATGAATAAGGTTTTAGTTTACTATGATCTTTTTAGAGATCTGATGGCTGCCGGCCCTGAATTTCAGTAAGTACAATCCTCTTTCCCATTGAGACAGGTCAATTGGAATATCATGCTCTGCCGGAACCATTAAACCATGATTAGATTGTGAGATTAACCGTCCGTTGGCATCGTAGATCTCAACATTGACCAACTGGCTGGTATTCAATACAAAGCGAAGATGCAGTTCATCGCTGGCAGGATTGGGAAAAGCCAGCAGGTAATCCATGTCCTTCATAGCACCTGAAGGATTTGTGCTTGTGCCGGTATACACATCACCCTTGAGGTTCCTTCCCCCAAAAAGGGCTTCTCCATCGGGCCCGGCTAAATAACTATTGATCCAGTCCGGTCTTGCCGGGAGTTCCACTCCCCCATCCCACATAAATTTTTCCTCCCACTCCTGGTCCGTAAGCCGTAAAAAATTACTGGTAACCTCATAATGAAAGGAGGATACCGGTCCGGCAAATGCCATCAGCTGTTCCGGGTTCGTAGGATTGGGTGCCATGAATACACCCTTGTTTATATACCCATTCCCCACATGCAGTACGTGTCCGACTACATTGCCGGCCTGGTCTGTTGGCTGGGTATGTACATCAGCCACTACGAAGTCCCACGATAATCCCTTGTTCATATCAAAGAAAAAATCATTGAACCACCCGGTAATACCAGGCCCGGATGCCATATATGAATTGATCATGGTTTTCAGGAAGGTGATCTCGGTCTCATTGATGGCTACACCGGCTAGTTCCTTTTGGGCTATTTCCTCAAAAACCTCCATGATTTCCGCATACCGTGTATAATAATTAATGATCATGAATTTACTCTGGAAGTCTGTTCCCTCGAATACCCCGGTAAGAAATGCTGCGGCATTCTCGGCAAATAGTTGAAGCCTGGCATAAAAATCCGGATAAGGTTCGATATAGGTATAGGGATAGGAACAACCCGTTCCCCCCGTGTATGATTGCTTCCCGTATAGGATATTGTCATGCCTTAGTTCGGCCCATGAAGTCAGCTGGGTATTGAGCTTTTCCTGGTGCCAGGCGGTGGTTTGCATAAAATAGGGGAGTTTCGCCGAAGAGACCGGTGGATTCAACTCCCTTATGGCAGCCATCCATGTGTTGTAGAGTGACTGCTCCCAGAAATCCTCATCATAGGCATCCACCAGGTATTTCAGTGAGGAAACCTTATAGGCATATTTGAATTCTTCCAGCTCATCTACTAGCAGATATATGGCATCTTCGTTTCCCATGACAGCCATTACATCCAGCGGGTCAGGCAATCCGCGGTAGATTTTTTTATTGTCAACTATGATTCTGTCATAAACCACCTCACTCAATACATAAGAATCAATTAGAAATTTTTGTCCAAGCAGTTTGAATGATATCGGCAGCTGACCGGGATCACTCGAATAGGGATCCACATAAAAAAAGTTTGACATGATCTTCTGCCCATAATCATCCGAGGCATTCAGGCTGTCTTTGAATGCTGCAAAAACCTCCGGGGTGAAAAGATCAGACGGCGCGGAAAGCAATCTGCCTGTTAATCCATCCAATTCAACCGGTGTCATATTATCATCCGGTCCCACAAGAAAGGTAATGACCTGTTCATGCTTGTCCAGGTTGCTCATTTTACCGCTTGAATTAAGCAACTCATTCAATAATATGGCGCCGAGCTGCATTCGCCGAAGTTCATCATCGGTCCAGTCCGCTTCCCACGGATTTTCAGGGGGAGCCGTCAGGAGGAAATCTATCCTGCCCAGCCACATCATGGTGCGGAAGTATTTTTCAAGGGTAATGGTCCCTTCCGGAGTGTATATATCTTTATTGTAGTGACCGCGCGGTTTGAACTGGCTGAAATCGAGCTTCCGGGGCCTGGTCTCCGTAAAAAGGGTGGTTAATGTCATTTGTTCGGCTGCGATCTTTCCCATTATATCATTGAATTTTTCAAGGCCATGAGATTGAGGAGCAAGATCCTTATCATATATCAGTGAACGGGCAACGGATACATAGAGGTCCACATCCTCCAATGCATCGTCCAGCCGGCCGTCACTGCTGTATTTTGAATACAGGGCTGGATAGGCATTATGCATGGCATCCAGTAATTCAATGAGATTGGGTTCAAGGAATTGCCATTCCAGGGTTTGCAATATGGCATCATAGGAATTATGCAACGTGCCAAGTACAAAATCGGAAGAAATGAACATAGGCAGGTCACTGGAATAGATATTGATAAATGCATCAGCCCATGCATGGGATTTCAGCCGCTCAGAGACCATAAAAAAATTATTCTTCAAAAGGTCCTGTTCTGTCTTTGTAAGCTGAAACTTCCGGTTGATGGAATCATACCAGGGGATGTTACTCAGTTCCGCTGGATTGATCCGTGAAGCATAATAGGTGGTCTTTACCGTATTGTTACTGATTAACTGACTGGCTGTAAGAGATTTGTTGCTTTCCAGAAATTGTTTGTAGACAACAGGGTCAAAGGTACTCTGACCCTTGAGCATAAAACTTCCTGAGATAAAAATGGCCAGGCAGGTTAGTAGTATCTTCTTGGTTCTCATGGTTCTGGGGAATTATATGCAAGTTATTATAATATTGACTGATAATCAATTAATAGATGCAATATTAGTCCCCGGGGTTGCGCGTCAATCTGGGTATTATCATTACTCTCCGGTGTTTTAGAGGCTGCTGCCTGACCATACTCGGATGATATTTCAGAAATCAGGATATAAACAGTAAATTGTAAAAAATTTAAGTGAAACCTAAAAAATAAACCGATGAACATGAGATTTAAATTAACTTTCATCCTGCTGATGATTTTCGCCATGGCAGGATTTTCACAGGAAAATGATGTGAATAAAGCCAAAGAAGCCATTGAGGATTTCAAAAAAGAAGATCCTGATATCGTCAAATTATTTGAAAGTGCTT
>DAOUVF010000437.1 GCA_030667765.1 Bacteroides sp. | reverse complement strand
TTACAATTCCACATGATAATGGAGAAGCGCCCAGGGGTGAACGCATGGAAGTTCCTGATTTTGGACTATATGCGGAGGAGAGCTGGCCCGGTGATACCAAGCGGTACGCGGCCATGATCACCAGGATGGACAGAGGTGTCGGTATGATTATGGAAAAATTGGATGAGCTGGGAATAGAAGGCAATACACTTGTACTTTTTACCAGCGATAACGGTCCCATGCCAGGAGAAGAGTTTACAGAATTTTTCAACTCGAATGGATTCTTCAGGGGAGGGAAGAGAGATGTTTATGAGGGCGGGATCCGGGTTCCTTTGATCGCGACCTGGAAGGGAGCGATAAAACCAGGCAGGGTTTCAGGCCATGCAAGTGCATTCTGGGACTTTCTCCCCACTGCCTGTGATCTGGCAGGGATAGCTGCCCCTGCCGGTATTGACGGAATATCTTATCTGCCTGAGCTGCTCGGGCAGACTCAATCAAGCCATGAGTATATGTACTGGGAATTTCCATCTCTTGGCGGAAAGCAAGCCCTTCGCAGAGGGAAATGGAAACTGGTAAGGAATAATTGTTTCCGGCAGGATGGAGGAGATCAGGAGTTATTTGACCTGGATCATGACCCGGGCGAGATGAAAGACCTGTCGGAAGAATACCCCGAATTGGTAAAGGAACTCACCGGGTATACTGAGAATGTCCGTTCAGAATCAGAGATTTTTCCTTTTAATGAAAGATAAGAATCGAATCCTGGTGTTTGGCGTTTTGCTCCTGGCCTTACTACAGGTTGGATGCAGCAATGATGATAAGAGACAGGAACCTGTAGATACAGGCGGGCTGCCTGTTTACACCGGGGAAAACCTGCGAAACATCTTCTATCCACTTGGAGGAATCGGTACAGGAAATCTGCTGATCGGGGGAAGGGGCAATATCCTGGAGTTTGAAATTTTCAACCGGGCCCAGAGGGATGAGCTTCCTCCATATATGACCTTCTTTTCCCTATGGTACAATGATGGCGATAATGAGCCCGGGGCAATAATACTTGAACGCAGGCATTTCGATAATTTTACCAACGGTTTCGGGGTGCCCAGGCAACAGCTTTCCGGCATACCGAGGTTTGATGAAATACGGTGGACCGGGGCACCCCCTTTTATAGGGCTCGGGTTCGAAGACCGGAGGGTCCCGCTTGATATCCGCCTGGAGTGTTTCAGTCCACTTATCCCACTCGATGTCCCAAACAGCAGTATTCCCGTGGGAACTTTTACATGGACAATTTCCAATCCCACGGATCAAACCATTGAATTCGCATTGGCATTTAATATTTCCAATCCCTTCGGGAACCTGAATTACCGGGCTGCTAAACCGGGACACAGGATCAGGAATACTGCCATCCGGGAAGAAAATCTCTCAGGGGTAAATTTCGAAAGCCTGATTGATCCGTCTCATGAGGATTATGGCAATATGGCAGTGGCCACAGATCATGGAAAGGAAGAGATCGTGACTGCCTGGCCCCTGGGTGGCTGGTGGGACGATGCCCACCTGCTCTGGAGTGAGTTCTCCGGGAACGGGCATTTCCCGGTTGTTACGGATAGTATCGTACATGAGGGACAGAAGCAGCTGGTCTCCTCGATCCTGGTACGCGGTGAGCTAGCCCCCGGTGATACAGATACCGTTAAATATTATCTGTCCTGGGTGGTTCCCAACCGAAGACTGGAGAACGTCCAGGCATTCGGAGAAGATGAAATTGCCGGTCACATGGCTGGTAATTACTATGCCCGGAGATATGATGACGCCCTGGAAGTGCTTGATTATTTCGTAAAAAATGAATCCCGGCTGGTAAAACACGGACGTGAATTTTATGATAACCTGACCGGTAGCTCTGTCCCCGGACAAGTGATCGATGCAGCTGCCTCCAATGTAGCCATGCTTACATCCAACCTTCTCTCACGGGTTAATAATGGGGATGTACATGCCTGGGAGGGACTTGGACTCACTTTCGGCTGCTGTCCCGGAAATTGCACCCATGTCTGGAATTATGCCCAGACCCTGGCCAGCCTGTTCCCTTCCCTTGAAAGGAACATGCGGGAAACTACTTTTTTGACACAGACATTTAAATCAGGCTACCAGTGTTTCCGGACAACCTTCCCCATTAGAGGCCATTATTTTAAAAACGTAGCCGCGGACGGCCAGATGGGAAGTATCATGAGGGTTTACCGGGAATGGAAATTCAGCGGAGATAGCCTCTGGCTGGCTGGCCTCTGGCCATCTGTCCGCCGGGCCCTGGAATTTGCATGGAAAGGTTCTTCCGCTGACAGCAGGGAAGCAGCCTGGGTGAAGGATATGGTTCCCTGGGATCCGGATAAAGAAGGTGTACTGCGCGGCGATCAGCACAATACCTACGACATAAATTTCCTCGGTCCAAATATGATGACAGGCAGCCTCTACCTGGGGGCTATCAAGGCCTGTGCTGAAATGGCGGCATACCTGGGGTATACCGGACTTGCATCAGAATATAAAGAACTATACTACAATGGAAGGGACAGGTACGATGAACTTCTCTGGAACGGTTCCTGGTATACCCAGAAGATCGAGGTAATCGATGGACTGACTGTTCCGGCCCACCTGAAAACCACTGATGGTAAAATCAAATACCAGTATGGAAGCGGATGTCTTGCCGACCAGCTGCTCGGGCAATACCTTGCATTTAATTCAGGAATGGGTTACCTGCTGGATACAGTGAAAGTACAAAAGAGCCTCCAGTCCATTTTTGATTATAATTTCATCCCCTCATTTGCTGATTTCCAAAATGTTCAGCGTGTATTTGCGCTGAATGACGAAGGGGGACTGGTGATCTGTACCTGGCCGGATGGAAACAGGGAACAAATCCCCTTTCCCTATGCGGAAGAGACCTGGACAGGAGTTGAATACCAGGTGGCCGCAACCATGATCAGGGCGGGACTGGTTGAAGAGGGACTGGAAGTAACCAGGGCGGTACGGGGACGGTATGC
>DAOUVF010000184.1 GCA_030667765.1 Bacteroides sp. | reverse complement strand
GGCTTGAGAACCGGTTATTACCCATCGGATCACCATAGCTTGCCCTGGGGATAACGGTTTGCTGTCCCTCAGTGGTCCACCGGTTATAAATGGCTTTCGTTTGGTTCTCCACACCTGTCATTGATTCAGTCTGTGACCTGACATAATTAAAAACATCAACACCATTTACACCCTGGACAAATAAAATTAATGCCCAGCCCTTAAAGGAAAATCTATTATACAGGCCGGCAATAAATTCGGGATGGGGATTGCCGATAATGGTTTTATCCTGTTCATCAATGATCCCGTTACCATCCAGGTCGGCAAAGCGAATATCCCCGGCATTGAACCTTCGTCCGGACTTATCAAACAGGTTCGCATCATCCGCATGTTGCTGTGATTCAAAGACCCCATCTGACCTGTATCCGTAAAACAGTCCCATGGGATCCCCGGCCCGGGTGATCTTTTCCCCTCCCGTAAAGCTTGTAATGATCTCATCATTCTCCAATGTGATCACTTTATTATCGTATTTTGATAAGCTGGCATTTACTTCCCATTTAAAGGTACTGTTCACTGGTTTCCCGTAAATATTGAACTCATATCCGGTATTCTGGCTGGATCCCCCGTTGGATGCATAGGTTTCGTATCCGTAGTAGGTTGGTAAGGATGTATATGTTATCATATCTTCTGTCACGGACTTAAACCAGTCTGCATTCAGTATGAGCCGCTCCCTGAAAAGGGCCAGGTCAAGTCCCAGGTTAGTCTGTTTTACAACCTCCCATTTCAATCCCGGGTTATAAAGACCGTTCAGTTGGAAACCGGTAATGGAATAATATGGTATGGTGGAATAATACAGGCGGGTATAATAATTGATAAAATCATCACTGCCCGTTAAACCGTAAGATGCTCTTAGTTTCAGTTCGTCAAGGAACTTGATGTTATGCATGAAGGATTCCGAGGATAATCTCCAGGCGAACCCTGCCGATGGCAGCACTGCGAACGGATAGCCTGCCATTGATATACCATCCTCCACCTTATTACCAAATTTAGAGGATGCATCCAGCGAGAGATTTGCTGATAACAGGTACCGGTCTTTCAGAATATAATTTCCTGACAGGTAGTAATTAAGCCAGCTCCATTTTTCTTCAAATCCCCCAACAGACTTCTCATCAGCCTTGCCGGAATTCAGATCCTTGAATTCATCGGTCGCTGAATTTTGTGAAGCCCCAAAATCCTGGACAAGCCGGTTGACCATGTACCGGGCTCCTGCATCAATGGTGAGATCGTGGATGTAATTGAACCTGTTCCGGTAGCTGATCCCTGCCTCGCTTAATAGAGAGTAGTACTGGTCAACCTTTACACTCATGGACCTTTCTGCAGATCCATCCCCCTGCCTGGCCATACCCCATGAGGGTCGAAAGATCTTCTCATTCGACTTGAGCCTGTCCAGCCCAAACTGGACCCTTGCTTTCAGTTTATCAGTAATTTTAAATTGTAAGTAGGAAACGCCAAGGAATTTTGAGGTTGCATCTGATGCCTCAACTTCATTTACAATAACAGCGGGATTGCTAAATCCGAAATCAGCAACATCATCATATACAGGCAGGCTGATACCTTCCTGGTCCTTCTGGTAAACGGTAAGCAGGGGAGATTTGATCAAACCTGCCAAAATTGGATTTGTCTGTGTTGAGGCGCCGGTTTCCATAAGGTTATACCGCCCGCTTGTGTAACCAAGGTTGAATCCGATATCGAATTTTGGAGATACCTGGACGACTGAATTGAAACGGAAGTTAAACCTGCTGTAGGACGTGTTTTTCAGGATCGCTTCATTTTTGAGGTATCCACCCGAAAGGGAATACCTCGCACGTGCATCCCCACCCCTGACGATCAGGTGGGCGTCATAGAGTTTCCCGGTCCTGAATACTTCATCCTGCCAATTTGTATTATTATTATAGCGCGGGTAATATAAATATTCAGGATCAAATTCCAGGAAGGGGTATTCCTCGAATATTTCTTCACTGCTCATCCCTGCATCATACAGCTGCTCCATGGTAAAAGAACTGTAATGAGCGGCATCCATAACGGGGATCTGTGAAGGTGCGGATGAAATCCCGCCGGATAATGAGACATCCAGGGTAGTCTTCCCACCCCTGGGGGGCGTTGTTGTTATTATCAGTACGCCATTTGCAGCTTTAATCCCATAAGGCCCACTGCTGGCAGCATCTTTCAAAAGGGTTATCCCTGCAATATCCCTTTTATCAATATCCACCAGGGGATTGTGATGAAATCCGTTGATTTCAGGATTGTCAAATCCTTCCGGTCTGATAAGCATTCCATCCACAACTACCAATGGAATGGATGAAGAGAATAGTGAGGAGAAACCTCTTGTATACATATAAGCACCTTCACCCGGCATTCCTGAGCGGTTGATTACATTCAGCCCGGTTATCATTCCCTGCAGGTCCTGGCCAAAGGAGGTGTTGGTGGACCTGTTGAAGTCAATCAGGTTGCCGGCATCCACAGCAGCCGGAATATCCCTGAGCGGTACCTCCCTGAAGATCATGCCTGCTTCATTGCTGACTGAAATGTCATCCTCCTCAAGCAACCATACTTCAACATTCTCCCTTCCATTCAGGAATACTGTTTTTCCTTTATAACCAGGGTAGGAAATTAAGACCTGTTCATTCTTGCTAGGCAGGATAATCTCAAATTCGCCTTCCTGGTTGGTGCTGACCGCTTCAACCTGGGCATTTACAGCACTGATCCCAATATCGCCCAGGGGCAGACCTGTTTCAGCAGCATATACCCGTCCTCTGACAGTTACACTGTCTGCCTGCCCGAGTAATGCCAGATTGACAAGGAACAGCAGTGATAGCACTGTTAGAAGGTGGTATTTCTTCCTACTGATTATAAACTTCATCAGGTACCAATTTTATGTAATCTATGTAGATTGAATTTAGTCCCACAACGGGCAATTCACTCACGATATTTATCCTGACAGTCTTTGTTCCGAATTCATCGAATGTGTATGACCCTGACTCTACAGGGATGAACCATCCTTTTGCCCAGTTATCCACCGGCTCACCCAGGTAAACGAACTCGCCGGTCTTTTCATCCTTCACAGATAACTGGTAGGTAGAAGGCCCCTGCCTGGGTCCCGTCCAGATGAACCAGTATTTGGTTCTCAGGACCATATCGACGGTGTATTCAATATAGTCACCAACAAAAGCGCAGCCATAGTAGACGAACGAACCATTGGTAGCCCGGGTATCACTTCTCTGTTCAATTTCATAAATGGTATTTGAAACCGTCCTGTTTTCTTTCCGGTCACATTCAATTGTTATGGGCAACAGGAAAAAACTTTTGGGTATGGTCATACTGGCAAGCATATGCACCATTCCATTGCTCAGCACCAGGTCAGTCTGATTGAAACTTAGGATTGACTTTTCGTAGGTCTTTCCGGTTACGGACACAATGGTATCTGGTAAATTTGCCTGGGAATAGGCATCTTTCATGAAACTTCCGCTGAAAGTGATATATAATAACTGGCTGTACGCTACTTCATCCATATCCTCGATGTTCCCAAAATATTCACCGACCATGCCCAGGGCTTCACGAACATAATCGTTCCTGGGGATAAAACCGGTATAAGCCTTTGATTCGCTGTTCAGACCCGCAATATTATCAAGGAAATAGTTTTCCGTTTTCCAAACGGTGTCATATATAGCGTTACCGTTATCGTCCACACCGATCCTTTCACTGTTTTCATAATCAATGAATCGGTAGTCCATCGAGAGAATGAAATCCTGGAGGATACTGAATGATGTGTCCAGGTCCATAATGTATTCGTATATATTCGGCATGGGCACAAGTAGCCTGTCGATCTCATGTATGACCCCATTCCGGCAGTAGTTATCCACCATGTCCATATTTATGGTGGATTCGAAAATCTTTACCTCATTGTTTGTACCTTTTTTCATTTTGAGATACTTTCCCATAGTTGTCAGAAGGTCCAGATCAGTAAACTCATGGGACAAAAGCTTTGCATAAATGATATGGAAACCCAGCATATCGATCCACTCCTCTTCAGTGTAATCAGGGAGTCCATCGAAGGCCGAATTGACGGGCACAAATAGGGTGAAATACTGATTCTTGGAAAGCAGTGTCTCAAAGCCGTTCTCAATCAGAGCATTATAGAAATTACTATAGTTTTCATTTTCCGCAATCATGGTGAGTACGTTTTCACCCGTCCGGCCCGGTGCGTTTTCATAGTATTTATCCCACTCATCATTCAGATTGCATGAATCAATGGACCCGGCAGCTACCATTACCATGATTATCAAGGCTGTACGATTAACAATATATATAATGGTCCTTTTCATTTACATTACTCCTCTATTGGCCAAAATGCCAGGTAATCAAAATTCCCATAACCATTCTGCAGGGAAATAAATTTTATTTTGTGCGTCATTGTTTCTGTCAACAACAACCTGCCCATATAAGTGCTGGTATTGTAATCGTACTTCCATTCCACACCGGGCCACCGCTTATTGTGCACAAAACTGAACAGGCTCCCGAAACGTGCTCCATCCCAGAATCCTTGTGCTGATCCGGTATTGATAGGATGGCTGGCCCAGTGCAGGTAAACATCATATTTGCCGCGCAGGATGGGTGCCAGTTCAAACTCAACTACCCAGCCCACAGTATTGCTGGTTGTCTGCAGGTTCGTCTCACCATCGGCCAGGATTGAATTCCTGAATTGTAAACCGGTATTCTCAGCTGAAATGCCCGGGATATCCTCCAGGTCTTTTTCAGCATAGGACCATCCCAGGTTCAGGCCCTGGTAATCCGTCAGGTCAATGATCAGATGAGCGGGATCCGGTTCAAAGGGTTCCAGCAGGTTGTCAATTTCATGAAATACCCCGTTCTTGGCCTGCTGGTTGGAATTCTCCTCGATCACTGTAATGTATTTTTCTGCAGACTGTCCACCTTCATCTTCTTTATGCCGGTTCAGGTAGATATTGTTATCAAGCATCACATTGATCAACATGTTTTCAGCCAGGGTAGGATAATTGAATGAATCGATCTTATTCAGGAAATACAATCCGGGTACAATGTGATAGGCCATGTACTGATATAAGCCATCTTCGTACTTTGCAACAAGATCACTTACCGACGCTATCCCATTTTGCTTGTATGTGTCATCTTGTTCAGCAAAAATTGTAAATCTGCTCCTGAAAGATATATCCTCATTAAGATCTATCCTGACCAGGTTTAAAGTGTCTGTAAGCCCGGTAATCTCAAGGGCTGCACTAAATATGCTATATGCTTCGGATTCATATAGCCGGTCAAATATTGATCCTACCAGGGGACTGAGCACCTTGTCTATCCCGTGGATGATCCCGTTTTCAACATTTATGTCACGGTCGGTTATGAGGGCATCATTGACCAGGATGGTTTCGAGGCCGCCTTCTGAGAAAGTAATCACAAGGTAATCACCTGAATAGGTAGTATCCTGTATGGCCCCATCCCTGAAATAGGAACTTTCCAGTTCAACATCAATCAGGTGATATCTCACCAGTGTGACCAGGTAATCCTTTTCAAATTCTTCCACAGTATTTTTCCCATTATCCTCGCAGAATTGTTTGAACGCGTTGTCATCGGGTGCAAAAAATGTATAATGCCCGTAGGCATTCAGGGTATTTTTCAATTCCGTTATCTCCAATACCCTGATAAGCGATGAATACTTGTCAGCATGTTCTTCCAGGTAGGCCGAGATCAGCAATTCCTCTTCTTCAAAGAAAACCTCAAATGGCTCCTCCTCCCTGCATCCATGCAGCAGTAAACATGTCAGTGACACGAGTAATATCAGGATCCTATTTTTATTATTCCATAGCATACTAGTCCTCAATCGGCTCAAACACCAGGTAATCAAAATTCCCGATGCCACCACCCAGGGAAATAAACTTTATTTTGTGGGAGGAAGTCTCCGTCAAAAGGAGCCTCCCTATGTAATTACTCGTATTGAAATCCCTTAGCCAGGAACCCGCTTCAGGATCTCTCCGCTGGTGCTGAAAGTCCAGGACAGGCCCAAAACGTGCTCCGTCCCAGAATCCCTGTACCTGATTAGAATTGGTTCTATGGCTGGCAAAATGTATATAAACATCATATTTGCCACGCAGGATGGGAGCTAATTCGAATTCAACCAGCCAACCCGCATTGTTACTGGTGGTCTGCAGGTTGGTTTCTCCATCCCCGAGGATGGAGTTCCTGAAGTAAATACCCGTATGTTCCGTTGATATACCCGGGATATCCTCTAGATCTTCTTCAGTATAATCTTGTCCGATGGATATACCCTGGTAATCCGTTAGATCGACAACCAGGTAAACAGGAGGAGGTAAGAAGGGTTCCAGAAGATGGTCAATTTCAT
>DAOUVF010000451.1 GCA_030667765.1 Bacteroides sp. | reverse complement strand
TATCCTGTCCGCCGGAGTCTTGCCCTGGCCGCCATGTTCATTGGTCTGGTCACAGTTGGTTATTTCGGCCTGAAGATGATATTGAACGGGCAGGATGCCAGGATGTTTTCGGAAGATGAGGTCTCCACTGCCATCGAATATTTTGGATACCAGTTTGATGATGATATGCTGATTGCAGCCATTGTTGAATCTGACATCGACCTAGACCCTCAAAACACTGATTATGAATCAGATGCAATCATTGAATATCTCTCAAGCGAAGAGATTGACTTCAACGAAATTTTAATCGATTATTAAAATGTCAGCCATGAAATATACAGTCCGTATACTTACACTGATCCTCATGCTATGTAATCTTACCCTGGCATTGAATGCACAGGAACGCAAAGGACGAGAAGAACACATTGAGAAATTCAGATCGATGAAGATTGCTTTTTTCACGGAAAGGCTTGAACTGACCCCCGGGGAGGCCGAGATATTCTGGCCTGCTTATAACGAACATGAGAAAGAAAAGCGGGAAATTTCCCGGTACAAGCATTTCAGGTCAAGAAATATAGATGAGCGGTTAGAGAATATGACTGATGAGGAAGCTGAGGAAATGGTTGATGAAATGATGGAGGCCAGAAAGAAGGAGGTCCAGCTGGCAGCAGCCTTCCACGAAGATCTTAAAAAAATCCTCCCCCCAAAGAAGGTCATGAGGTTCTACATTACCGAAATTCAATTCCGGGAATATATGCTGCGCAGGATTCGTGATGAACGTGGTGGCGGTCCCAAGAAAAAAGGTGAAAATCCGCCTCCCGGATCCCTTCTCCCTTGAAAGGTTCATAATTTAGCCGTAATTTTGCATATGTCCGGTAATTTATAAAGCATATGCTGAGGACCCTTTGTTACCTTCTACTGGTTCATGCATTGTTCATGAACTGCTCCGGAATAACACGGAAAACCGAAATGTCTGGAAATGGAAATCAACCTGATAGTACTGCCTGGTGGAAAAGCAGGGCCGACAGGATGGTTGAATCCCAGATTGTCAGCAGGGGTGTTAAGGATCCGGATGTGATACGGGTCATGAAAAATACACCCAGGCATAAATTCATCCCGGCACATCTCAGGGATCATGCCTATAATGACAATCCCCTGCCCATTGGTTCAGGTCAAACCATTTCCCAGCCTTACATCGTGGCATTGATGACCGAATACCTGCAACTGACAGGATCTGAGAAAGTCCTCGAGATCGGTACAGGATCCGGCTACCAGGCCGCTGTGCTGGCGCCACTGGTGGATACCTGTTACTCCATTGAGGTGGTGAAGGCCCTCGCCAGGGAAGCCGCTGACAAACTTGATGTTCTGAACCATGACAACATCGTAGTAAAATGGGGGGATGGCTATCAGGGCTGGCCGGAACATGCTCCCTTCGACAGGATCATCATCACTGCCGCACCGGAAAAGATCCCTGAGAAGCTGGTGGAGCAACTGGCTATAGGAGGACGAATGGTTCTTCCTGTAGGCAGTCATTTCCAGGAACTCATCCTGATCACCAAAACCAAAAAAGGCATACACAGAAAAAGCATCATTCCGGTCCGGTTCGTTCCCATGGTCCATCCTTCCGATCCCATCCCCGACAAATAGTCATCTCTTGAAAAGCAAATTCGGCTTATATACTGCCATTTCCATCGTAATCGCCAATATGATCGGGACAGGTATATTTACCAGTCTCGGGTTTCAGGTACTTGAACTGCGCACCGGGTTTGCCCTGCTGTTCCTGTGGCTTCTGGGAGGTATCTCTTCCCTGATCGGTGCCATGGCTTATGCTGAACTGGGGACTGCCATGCCGCGTTCCGGGGGTGAATATCATTTCCTCTCCAGGATCTATCATCCGGCCCTTGGGTTTATTTCCGGCTGGATATCTTTTATTGTGGGTTTTGCCGCACCCACAGCAGCAGCAGCTACGGCGCTCAGCGCCTACCTGATGGCAGCCATAGCCATAAGCCCAGGGGAAGGCCTTTTCAACGCCGGCCAGATCACTTCCATCCTTGTGATCCTGTTGCTATCCATGCTTCATGCAAGGTTTAAAAGGGCCGGGGCAAGCTTTCAGAATATCATGACCAGCTTCAAGATCCTGGTACTACTCCTCTTTATCCTTGCAGGTATCATGTCCAATACAGATCATACCCTTGATTTCAGTCCAAACCCTGCATCCCTGAAAGAAATTATCAGTCCCGCGTTCGCCATCGCTATCTTCTTTGTCAGTTTTGCCTATTCAGGATGGAATGCTGCCGCTTACATCATCGGGGAGATGGACAGGCCGGGCAGGAATATCCCGGTCAGCCTGATCATGGGAACACTCCTGGTCACCCTGCTTTACATGGGGATCACCTATGTATTCTTAAAAGTCATCCCCCTTGGCACGATGGCCGGAAGAATTGAGATCGGATTTTTATTCGGACAGGAGTTACTGGGTGTGGATGCGGGCCGTGTCATGGGACTGCTGTTCAGTCTGCTCTTATTCTCAACCGTAAGTTCGCTGGTCATTACAGGTCCGAGGGTCACCCAGGTCATGGGGGAAGATTATCCCGGTATCAGGTGGTTTTCCCATACATCAGTCTTCGATACACCTGCCCGTGCCATCTATATACAGGCCGGCATTGCCATTGTCTATTTAACAACATCCACCTTTGAACAGATGATCACCTATATCGGGTTCACCCTGAACCTGATGACCCTGCTCGCGGTACTGGGAATGATGCTGTACAGGAGGAATCTTCCATCCGGCAATGCTTCTGTTTACAGGGTCAGGCCCTACCCCTTGCTGCCCATCATATTCCTGTTGATCAATACCTGGATCATGATATATGGACT
>DAOUVF010000228.1 GCA_030667765.1 Bacteroides sp. | reverse complement strand
GTGGACCCTAAAATAAGGATTTTTAAAAATCCGTTCAAAGGGAGTTTTCACAATGTGTTGATAAGCAAGTGTAAACAGGGCTTAGACGAATCTCCTGGATTTTAAGAGATCGACAATACTACATACAATGTCATCCAGGCTCAAAGACATACAATTATACCTGACATCAAATTCTGTGTAATCAGATCCTGTCCCATGAAAGTAATTCCTGAATTCCTGTCGCTTCTTATCAATTTCGACAGCTCGTTTCTTAGCCTGTTCCAGGGATATGCAATATTTTTCAGAAGCCCGTAGTGCTCGCCATTACAAAGGGGCTTCCAGTTTAATATGCAAGGACCTTTCAATATCTTTGGTAATGGCCACACCTGCCCTGCCAATGATCACTACATTGCCTTCAGAAGCAATGTTCCTGATGACCTGGGCAACTGTTTTGCGGATCTTCCTGTCACTTTTATAGTATTTCCTTGACTGAGAGGAAATAATATCATCAAAAACAGTTTTCTTCTCATATTGAAATACATATTTTATATCCGCAGGATCCATCTCCAGCTCCCTGGCGGATTCCGCCAGGATCTCCTTGCTGATCCAACGCCAGCGGATATTCTTTGATCTTGAATCTTTAAGCTGGTTTAGCCGGTTGGTTAATCTCGATGCAATTTCCCTGTCGGGACACCCGAAGTCCCTTGCAATGGTTACTACTGGTCCTTCGTATTCCTGTTTCAACATGGAATCCTGGTAACGCTCGGTCAGATATTTAGAAAGGTCTATCTTCATGGCAGGTAAATAATTGTATGCCATATAAAGTTAAGACTTTCCCGGGCATATGTCAAGATGGACAGGCTCAAACAGAGAAATCATCCAGTATTTTTTGCTGATAACGGATAATCTCTGAGAAGGTTTTCCTGATCATGGTCTGTTCGATCACCGTAAGTTCTTCGCGGGCAACCATGTTGTCAGGGGATTTATTATCGAGTATGGCATTCACGTGTGACCGGAAGCGGATCTCCATCATCCGGCTGTAAATATTCTCGATTTCATGGTATTCTTCCTCCGGTATTATATTCATCCTGAGCATTTTCTCCAATCGAAGAAGGCTGTTGGATTCGCCCACATGATGCTGGATGGAATATACACGGATGAAATCCACCAGGGGTGAGATGGCATTTTTTATATTGAATGCTTCAGGTGCCCCAGGGCTATTTTCCGGTCCGTTTTCCTTAAAAATATCTGTCGGGATATTATACTTTGATACATCACTGGCCAGCAAACGGAAAAATAATGCTTTACCGTCGATTATTTTATTGATATGTTTTCTCAGTTCATCGGCATATTTCTCTGATCCGTAAACAATCCGGAAATCAAAAAATACGGCAACTCCCAGTATACCATCCTGGCTTTTCTGGTTGATCCAGTCAGAGAAATATTTTTTCCACCGGGAGATGGACTGACACCATTGAGGATTACCGGCCATGACTTCCCCCTGGCAATACTGGTAACCGATCTTATCAAGCCAGAGATTGATTTTCTTACCAAAGTACAGGAAGTACCGGTTCACCTCTGAAAATTTCTCATTTGGCACATCCTCGAATACGATAGCATTGTCCTGGTCCGTGACCAGTGTCTGTTCCCTTCTCCCTTCACTTCCCAGGGCCAGGAAGGCAAAGTCTGCAGGAGGTTCCCCCATTTCCTCAATGGCAAATTCTACAAGACGGTGCGTAATGGCATCCGTTACCGTACTGATCAGGTAGGTTATATTCCTGACCCTGGACCCACTCTCAAGCAGGATCTTTACCAGTACAGGTATTTTATTATGGATCTTCTTGAGGGATTCAACGGTTTCTGCAGCACTTACTTCCTTGATCAGGTAGGATATGGAATTACGTTGAACCTCCAGCAGGTCTTCATTGCTGAATATGCCGACGATCCTCCCTGCACGATCTTCCACGGCCAGGTGTGAAATAGAGTTTCCCTTGATCTGAAGTACGGCTTCATAAAGCAAGGCTTCATCAGGGATCCTGATCAGCGGCGAACTCATGATCTCAAAAACCGGGCTGTTTACATTAAACTCTCTTGCGACTACCCGGTTTCTCAGATCGCAATCGGTGATGATCCCAACAGGCTGCTGGCTGGTATCCTTGGTAACAATGATGGCATTTTGATCTTTTCGGCGCATTATTGAAGCCGCCTCATGAACAGGTATATCCATATCACAGGTAATATGCTCCCTCACAAAAGAACTCACCGGGAGATTCATCATCAGGATGCTTGATTGCAGTTCATTCATCAGGTTGATAGATTCCTTTTCTATTCTTTCCTTGCGTGAAAGATCCTTGCTGACTATGATGATCCCATGTTGTCCCATCAGCTCCACCCTTGAGGCAGTAAGTATAACTTCCCTCATTTCTCCTCTTTTACAGGATATGGTTGCCTCCATATTGACCGTCCTTCCTGTGTCGCCTATTTCCTCATAAAATGTTTCAAGGTTCAGTCCCGGTAATGATTTTATGGCAATCAGGTTTTCAAATTTCAACTGCGACAGGTCAGTCAGTGTATACCCGCTCATGGCCAGGAAGACGAAATTGGCATGTACGATCCCCTTTTCAATAATGATCAATGTGCCATCGGTGGATGTTTCCATTAAAGCCCTGTATCTCTCATTGGCCTCAGCCAGGCGTTCCTGGGATTGTTGACGGCTGGTATGATCCATGAAAACCTTCCGCACAATCAGGACCATTAAGACAATAATGAGCACAAAATCTGCACACAACGTAAAAAACATCAAGCTATTATCTGAATTCGCATATTGATTCGCAAACCATGCAAAAGCCATCAACAGGAGAATAATCAGGGCAAAGGGAATGAGGTATTTTTTATTGAAAGTCCTTGTCATGCTAAGTATTTTAATGATATGGCTTCAAATTCACGGCTGAGGCTGTCCAGTATTATAAATCCCCTGCTCCCGGGACTCCGTGTGAGGGGTGGAACTACAATGATCTGTTGCTTTTTATCCAGGTGGGATTTCCGGTAATAATTCATCGTGAAATCCCTCCTGGATATGCAGGCAATCCCTTCCAGGTGAGCATGGCCGGCCAGGCCGGCCAGGCATTTCTTTTTCTTTAAAAGTTCCAGATGCAAGGAAAAATCTTTCTGGCATGAAGGTGATCTTTTTGAGGCACCTGTAATGTCAGGTTCGATAAAATGAGTCGCCAGGATATTAAAGTCCCCTGTCCCGATAACTATCTGCTCAGGGAGTTCGTTGAGGTATTCAAAACTTGATTCACTGACAGGATCATCCATCTCATCTTCGTATAGCCACAGGGGCGATTTTGAGACCCGTCCCCTTTCCTCCAGTTCGAGCTCATACCAGTTGTCAGGCATGCCCAGCTCATCGTGGTAGGATGGAAGTTTCCTGATGGCATGCAGGTCATGGTTCCCGCAAACCACATAATCACAATGTTTTCTAACCATTCTGACACAGGCATTAGCGTCCCTTCCATCCGGGCTACCTTCAAAATGTTGGTTGTAACCTACAATATCCCCCAGGCACAGGATCTTGTCGCATTTTTGCTTATCGATCTCCCGCAGGGCCTCCTGCAAACTGATCAGATCCGAGTGAATGTCTGCTATCACTGACAGCTTCATGCCGATCAATCTATCAATTTCATAATTTCACTTTCCCTTGCCCCGCAGATCCCTTTTTCCGTAATTAATCCGGTAATCAGTCTGGACGGTGCAATATCAAAACCATAATTGGAAACCGGACTTTCTTCGGGGATGATCCTCACACTCTGAATCTTGCCATCCGAGATGCCTTCCATTACCCTGACCTCATCAGGATCCCTCTCTTCAATAGGGATTTCTTCTATCCCGGAATCAATGGTAAAATCAATGGTGGATACGGGAAGTGCAACATAGAAAGGTATATCATTGTCCCTGGCGGCCAGTGCTTTTAAATAGGTGCCTATCTTATTAGCCACATCTCCACTGCGGGTTGTCCGGTCACTACCGGTTATGACCAGATCCACCAGTCCTTTTTGCATGATATGTCCACCGGCGTTATCCACGATGACCGTGTGGGGTACACCATGCTGCCCAAGCTCCCAGGCCGTCAGCCTGGCTCCCTGGTTCCGCGGGCGGGTCTCATCGACCCATACATGAACGGGAATCTGTTCGTCGAATGCCTGGTAGATGGGTGATGTGGCGGTCCCATAATCAATACAGGCCAGCCAGCCAGCATTGCAATGGGTCAATATATTAACCACCTTTCCATTTTTTCTTTCACTGATCCCCCTGATGATCTCCAGGCCATGCTGGCCTATCATATAAGATGCCTGGAGTTCTTCCTCCCTGATCTTCAATGCTTCAGGCCTGGCAACCATAATCATATGTTCGGGCTTAGCAGCATTGGCAATTTTCTTCATCATCCGGTCTACGGCCCAGGAAAGATTTACTGCTGTTGGGCGTGCCTCCCTGATCAGAGCGGCCTGCTCCCTGAGATAAACCTGCGGTTCGGGTTGCGTTTTGGCTTCAAGGCATGCCAAGTATATCCCAAATGCAGCTGTAACGCCTATTAATGGGGCCCCTCTTACATTCATTCTCCGGATCATATCATAGCTGTCCGAAGAAGAGTGCATTTCCTCTATCTTGAACTCGAATGGAAGGACTTCCTGGTTGATGTAATGGATCCTGTCCTGATCTGATTCATCCATCCAGATGGTCTGGTATGGTCTGCCGTTTACTAACACAATACCTCGGTTATCCTTTGTGGTAACCGGAGATGATAAGCATGCATCCCCTGGTCCCCGGCAGCCTTTACATGTACTTCCGTATCATCGATATATAGCGTTTCCCTGGCATTAAGCCGGCTGTCAGCAAGGACATGCTGGAAAATTTCATGATCCGGTTTCCGCATATTCAGGTCATGGGAATAATAAACCTTCTCGAAAATGTCCGTCAGGTTCGGGATGCCATGTTTCATGTGAAGGAGGTCGTTATAATATACTTCATGAATGGCATTGGTATTGCTCAGTAGAAACATCCTGTATCCTTCCCTGAGCTGGCTTAGCAGTTTGATGGTATCAGGCCGGAAACCAAGGATCATGGCATTCCAGGCCTCAAGGATCTTTTCCCTCGGCGTATGATCACCCAGCTGGGCGGTCAATGCACCGATAAACTCATCGGAGTTGATCCTTCCGGTTTCAAATTCCAAAAAAAAAGGATATTTTGAGAAAATAATATCCATATTTTCCTCTCCCGGGAACCCCAGTTCACTCAATGACTCCATGCTCCTGTTTACATCCAGTTCGAGGATCACTCCTCCCAGATCCAGTACAATATTCCTGATGCCTTTAAGATCGATCATGCCAGTCCCCGTTAGTTTTTATCAAATTTAGCAATTCTTCCACAGCGTTTTGCTGTGGGATGTTTTTCTTAACAATTTCTTTATTTCT
>DAOUVF010000018.1 GCA_030667765.1 Bacteroides sp. | reverse complement strand
GGAAATGGCTCCTGAATTAAAAATTGATGGTGATTTACAGGCAGATGCTGCAATCATAGCATCCATCGCTGCCAAGAAAGCCCCCGGGAGCGATATTGCAGGGAATGCCAATGTGCTTGTTTTTCCATCACTGGATGCCGGTAATATTGCCTATAAGCTTGTTCAGCGGCTTGCAGGTGCCGAGGCTGTTGGCCCGGTTCTGCAGGGAATGGCGGCTCCCATCAACGACCTCTCCCGGGGCTGTTCCGTGAGCGACATTGTCAACCTGGTCGCCATCACCGCTAACCAGGCTGCCGGATTATAAATAAAAAAAACACAACATATTGAAAAAGATGTCAGAAAGATTAGCTGATTACAGTTTACAAAAGAAGATTGTTCAGGGAAGGAACGGGGGACTCCACAAGATCGGTTTGATTGGTGCAGGAAGCCTGGGACAGGAGATCATCAGGTGCATATGCAGGCAGGGAATAGAGGTTGTTTTTATCGACAGAACTGAAGAATTGCTTGTTCAGATCATGGAATCAATTGATAGACAGCTGGATGAGACCATCAATAAATGGGGTATAACAGACAGTGAAAAGCGTGCGATCTTGTCCCGCATAGAGGGCAGTACGGATTTTAATGCTATCCGGGACTGTGACCTTATCATTGAGACCATTCACAGGAAGGGGCGTGGGACTTCCGTGTCGGACAGGAAAGAAGTCTTTCGAAAATTGGAAGCGATAATCGATACAAAAACAGTGATTGCTTCAAATAATGCAACATTGATGATCAGTGACCTGGCATCAGCCCTGAATCATCCTGAAAGAGCGGTAGGTTTTAATTTTATTACTCCTGTTTCAAAGGTTGGGATTGTCGAGGTGATACGTGGACTCGACACCAATGATGTGTCTTTTGATTTTGCCATACGCTTCATTAAAATGTTGGATAAACGGCCGATCACCCTGAACGAATCCATTGGCAACATCAGTACACGGCTGATCGTAACGCTGATAAATGAGGCCTGTGAAGTATTGATGGAAGGTGTGGCTTCCATCAATTGCATTGACGATACCATGAAATTGGGATACGGTCTGCAGCTGGGGCCTTTTGAGCTGGCGGACAGAGTGGGACTGGACAAGGTGCAGAAATGGATGGACAACCTGTATTTTGAATACAGTGAACAGAAGTTCAAACCTTCTCCTATTTTGAAACGGCTGGTAAGGGCGAATCACCTGGGGAGAAAGGTTGGCAAGGGGTTTTATAAATATGAGAAAAATAAGATCATAAGCCAGGCCATCACAACCACTGATTATATTTAATATAAATCGCAAAACTTTAGCAACAGCATGAAAATTATTGTAATTAACTGCGGCAGTTCCTCCATTAAGTACCAGCTTTTTGATATGACAAAGAATGAGGTGATTGCCAAGGGACTGGTGGATAAGATCGGATTGCACGGATCCTATATCAAGCATGAAAGAAATGACGGGGACAAAGTCAGGCTGGAAGGTGAAATTGTTGACCACCAGATTGGCATTGAATACATGCTGGGCATACTGATCAGTAAGAAACGAGGCAGCATAAAGAGTTTTGACGAGATAGATGCTGTAGGACACAGGGTGGTTCACGGAGGCGAAAAATTCCAATCTTCCGCTCTGATCGATGAAAATGTAATGGCCGGTATTAAAAATTGTGTTGACCTGGCCCCCCTTCATAATCCTCCGAACATGAAAGGCATATACGCCATGCAATCACTGCTGCCGAACGTCCCCCAGGTAGCCACCTTCGACACAGCTTTTCACCAGACTATGCCCGATTATGCATACATGTATGCTATTCCGTATTCATTATATACCAAATACGGCATCAGAAGGTATGGTTTTCATGGTTCATCCCACCGTTTTGTATCCAACAGGGCTGCCAAGATGCTGAATACCTATCTTAAAAAACTGAGGTTGATCACCTGCCACCTGGGCAATGGTGCCTCTATAACTGCCATCAAGGATGGTGGATCCCTGGATACATCCATGGGGTTAACTCCGGTAGAGGGTCTCATCATGGGGACTCGCACGGGTGATCTTGACCTGGGTGTACTGACATACATCATGAGCAAAGAGGAGATTGGTGTTCAGGCTGCCAATACCCTCATCAACAAGCATAGCGGCATGCTTGGGATCACGGGTGTTTCATCTGATATGAGAGAGATAGAGAAGGCAGCATTTGAGGATAATAATGACCGTGCCAGCCTGGGTCTGAAGATGTATCATTACCGGATCAAGAAGTATATCGGGGCTTACATGGCCGCCATGGGCGGCGCAGACGCCATTGTGTTTACCGGCGGCATTGGTGAAAATGCTCCTGATTCACGGGAAGAGATCTGCCAGGGTCTTGAATTCGCGGGCGTTGAATTCGACAATGAGAAAAATGAAGCTACCAGGGGGACGGAAGCCATTATCAGCAAGGATAATTCCCCTGTTAAAGTGATGGTCATACCAACCAATGAAGAACTTGTGATTGCTGAAGATACAGCCAGGATCATTAAGGAAATCAAATGACCGGAGACGGACAAAATACCTTCAGGCATCTTTCAGAAATCCTGGAAATTGCCAAAGATCAATCCTCAAAGAAACTGGTCGTTGCTGCGGCTGAAGACCTGCATGTCCTGCAGGCAGTCCTGTATGCACAAACTGAAAATATCATCAATCCCATCCTTATTGGGAATTCGGATAAGATCCTTGAATTATGCAGGAAGAATGAGCTGGAACCAGTGGATATTCCCCTCATCGATGAAAAAGACCCTGTGAAAAGCTGTGAACTTGCCATTGATATGATCCGGCAGGGTGAAGCCAGCATTTTGATGAAAGGGCTGGTCTCTACGGCGCCTCTGCTGAAGGCCGTACTTGATAAGGATAAGGGTCTGAGAAAGAATAAATTGCTCAGTCATGCCGCCCTTTTTGAGGTCCCTTCCTACCATAAACTGATCGCTGTAACAGATGCCGGTATGAATGTTCAGCCCAGCCTGGGGGAGAAAGCAGGTATTATTGAGAACGCAGTGGAATTGTTTCACAGGATCGGCATCAAGGAACCCAAAGTGGGCATACTTGGGCCGATTGAAACAGTCAACCCCAGGATACAGTCCACCGTAGATGCCCGGGATCTGAAAGCGATGAATCAGAGCGGCAGGATCGAAGGTTGCCTTGTCGATGGACCTCTGGCCATGGATAATGCAGTCTCCCGGGAAGCTGCGCTTCTCAAGGGTATTAGCAGCCAGGTAGCAGGTGATGTTGACATTCTGCTCGTCCCGGATCTTAATTGCGGGAATATACTCTACAAGACCCTGGTTTTTTTAGCTAACAGTATATCTGCTGCCGTGGTCATGGGAGCCAGCGCACCTATTGTCCTGACCAGCAGGGCAGATTCCGGGAAAAGCAAGCTGATGTCGATAGCCCTGGCAGCAGTGCTCGGATAAGCTGCTATATACCATATCAATACCTGTATTTATTTAAGGAAAAAGCCTTATTTTCGAAAAAACCAGCTTTAATCATGGCATATCATCATATCCTCGCTATCAATCCCGGCTCTACATCTACCAAGGTGGCAGTCTATATTAATAACAAGATCATTTTCCTGAAAAGTATTCCTCATAATCTAGAGGACCTCAAACAATTCACAAAAATATCAGATCAGTTTGAGTATCGCAGGAACATCATCCTGGAAGAATTAAAAAATGCACATATTGAACTGGACATGATTGGGGCCATAGTTGGCAGAGGCGGACTCGTAAAGCCCATCAAATCCGGTACTTACAATATCAATGAAGAGATGAAGAAGGATCTCCAGACAAGTATCCTGGGAGAACATGCCAGCAACCTCGGTGGATTGATAGCCGATTCCATTGCGCATACACTCCCCAATGCCAGAGCCTATATCGCAGATCCTGTTGTGGTGGATGAGCTGGAAGATGTGGCAAGGATTTCCGGGCATCCCAAATTTCACCGTTTATCCATCTTTCATGCGCTGAATCAGAAGGCTACAGCCCGGTCATACGCCAGGTTATTAAATAAAAGATATGAAGATCTCAACCTGATCATCGCCCATATGGGCGGGGGAATATCCGTCGGAGCCCATAAACAGGGCCGTGTTATCGACGTTAACCAGGCCCTTGATGGAGAAGGACCCTTTTCTCCGGAACGAACGGGGACTTTACCGGTTGGTGCCCTGGTACGGCTCTGTTATGAGGAAGATATACCATATGATGATGTAAAAAAAATGATCAAAGGTGAAGGGGGCTTTGTGGCCTATTTCCAAACGAACAATGCCTATGAGATCGAACTTATGGCAGATGGAGGAGATGAAAAGGCACGCCTTATCCAGGATGCCATGTCATACCAGGTTGCCAAAGAGATCGGGGCCATGTCTACCGTCCTGCTTGGTGAGGTAGATGCCATCATACTGACCGGTGGCATGGCCAATAATCCCATGGTGGATGAGTACATCAAAAAAATGGTCTCCTACATCGCACCCGTGGTCATATATCCCGGAGAAGATGAGATGCATGCCCTGGCTATGAATGGACTTCGAGTCCTGAAAGGAGAAATTATCGCCAAGGATTATACCTCTGAGAACATGGTAAATGGACAAACACCGGACCAGGAAAATTAGGGGGTTGAAAGGGATACGGGGATGATCTTGCCATTGAAATAAGTCCCACCATTTTCCGCGAATTCCTTGATAAAAGCAGCCATTTCACCTGGATTCAAAGGAGCCTTATAACCAGGGAAAGCCTCTTCCAACATCTCCGTTTGTACTGATCCAAGGGCCAGTGTATTAAATCGTATCCTGCTTTCCTTGAATTCGGCTGCCAGGCATTCCGTCATTACGGCCAGGGCGGCCTTCGATGAACTGTATGAAGATAGTCCTGGGAACTTGATGCTTCCTTGCACACCTCCCATACTGCTGATATTGATGACATGAGGCTTTTGAGCCTTCAGAAGCAAAGGCAGGAGTCCCTGGATCAATACCACCGGAGCCAGGTAATTTACCGCCAGACTGCGCTTTAAATCCTCCAGGTTAAGCTGTTCAAATGGTTTGTTCACCAGCAGACCTGCATTATTCACCAGGATGTCAAGTGAATCAAAATGTTCCTGCACTTCCGGTAAGAACCTGCTTGAAATGTCCTCAAGCATCTCAAGGTCGAATGGCTGTACCAGTAGCTTTCCGGGATCTCCTTTACAATCCTGCCTCAACTTTTCCAGTCCCTCGTGATTTCTTGAAACAGCCAATATCTGGTGGTTGCTGTCCTGCGCCAGCAGCCTGACCAGTTCATATCCAATGCCCCTGCTTGCACCAGTAACAATAATTTTCATGAATCCGTGTTTTTATGTTACATCAATTTAACAAAATACAATTAATCGGGGAATTTTATATTTTTAAGTTCTGAAATATTAGGCGAAGATGAGAGGTATAGAAAGGTTGGGAATTATAATCGTATTGCTTCTGGTATTATCCGGCAGCCAATTAAAGGCACAGTGGGAAGAAAAACCCCCTTTGAGGGACAGGATATTTTTTGGAGGTAACTTCGGACTGCAATTTGGAACTGTGACCAATATAGAAATTTCACCACTTGCCGGCATATATTTAACCCCCAGGCTGGCAGTGGGACCGGGAATCAGGTATGAATACTTCAAAAGTAATTATCCCGGTTATGTTCCCTATGAAACACATATCTACGGTGGAACTGTCTTTGCAAGGTATATGGCGATCAAGGACCTGAGCGAGGCAATAGGGCTGGGACTCAATTTCGGGCTTTTCGGGCATGCTGAATATGAAATACTCAGCCTTGAAAGCAAATATTTTGAAATCGGTGCTCCTCCAGATGCAGATGGACGATTCAATCTTCACTCTGTGCTGATTGGTGGCGGGATTTTCCAACCCATAGGCCGGCGGGGCGGTTTTCTGATCATGATCCTCTGGAACCTGAATGAAACAGCCAGTTCACCATACAGCAATCCCATCTTTCGGATAGGATTCAATTTCTAGCAATTATTTACAAGTAATTTAACATTTCCCGGTTTTGATATTCCTTCGGGATGGTTTTACTTTGTGGGTTTAATAATAATTCACCAATCATTTCAAATAACAGATGATCGTAGCAAAAAATAAAGTAGTATCCCTTTCATATGAGTTGAAGGTTGAAGGAGAAACAGTTGAAACAGTGGGTGCTGATTCACCCCTGATGTTTCTTTTCGGCACCGGTAACCTGCTGCCAAAATTTGAAGAAAACCTGAACGGACTGAAATTAAATGATGGGTTCGATTTTGATCTGGTTTCCGCTGATGCATATGGGCAGGTTGTAGATGATGCCATTGTGGATGTCCCATTGCAAGCTTTCGCAGTGGATGGAGAGATTGACCATGAGAATTTAAAAGTGGGCAATCATATACCAATGCTGGACCAGTCCGGGAACCGGTTGAACGGGGTCGTAGTCAAATTTAATGATGAAGTCGTCACCATGGATTTCAACCATCCCCTGGCCGGTAATAATCTCCAATTCAGCGGCAAGGTTGTTGATATCCGTGAAGCATCTGCTGATGAAATGGAGCACGGACATGTACATTCTCCAGACAGTTGTAAGGACTGTACAGACCAGGATTGCCACAGCAAATCCAATTAATCCTTTATCTCAAATCCGTCTGCGTCTTTCCAGACAGGGAATTTTTGCCTGAAATCCATAAGTTCCTGTAGTGAAAGATGTACCACCTGAGTACCCTCCTCACTGACAGGAAGGGAGGCAATGATCTGGCCTTTCGCATTGCAGGCCAGGCTGTCGCCTGAATAATCAATCCCCATACCATCTCTTCCCACCCTGTTAACTCCAATCACAAATGCCTGGTTTTCAATAGCTCTGGCCTTCAGGAGTGAGATCCAGACATCTCTTCGGACAGCAGGCCAGTTGGCCACATATAAGAGCAGATCATATGCCCCGGTATTCCTGCTCCAGACAGGAAATCGCAGGTCATAGCATACCTGGGGACTGATCCTGAATGTATTTATTTCTGTGATCGTGTTTGATTCGCCACGGGTATAATGTTCATTCTCTCCACTGATGCTAAACAGGTGTCTCTTATCGTATGTAGTGATCCTGCCCCCGGGTTCCATCCAGATAAAACGGTTAAAATATGTGTCTTGATCACCGATGATCAAACTTCCGGCGATGACACAGCTGTATCTGTCCGAGGTCATCCGCATCCAGGATATGGACTTTCCATCCATAGCTTCAGCCAGTTCCCTGCTTCTCATCGTGAATCCTGTAGCAAACAATTCAGGCAGGATGACAGCATCCACATTATCTGCAATCCCTTCCAGTTTTTTTGATAAGGCATTAAGATTGGCATCAATATCCTCCCATATGATATCCGGCTGGACAAGGGCAAGTTTTAGTTCCATTAATGAATTAATTGGTCAGGCTGGTCTGGTAATTGGTAAGCACCTGTGAGAGAAGCGGCACATAATATGTCCAGTAGAATTTCGAGGTGCTATTCTCTTTATTCGAGTAAAATAACTTTCCGAAAGTCCTGATTCCCTGCAATTTAGCTGTCCACATCCGAACAGGATAATCTGAATAATCTCCTGCCATGTAAAGGAAAGGTGATCCGGTATTCGATTCCATAACAGCAGGAAACCTTGATGGAAGATCAAATTCATCCAGCACTGCCTTGCCTTCAATATTAACATGAAGTTTGTATTCTGCGATTACCTTATTTGATTGCTCATCCATTATATCGAAGCGATAGGGATAATGCACGGATTCGGGCAGATGATAGGACTCCATGCCATAAGCCGTTGTCTGGATCTCAGGAACGCCATCTTCCAGGTGTTTATCTGCCTGCAGTACAGCTACCTGCTGTGCAGGTTCATTCACCAGGACAATCCCTGCCCCTGTAAAAGGCCATTCCCCATCGTTTCTTTTTTTGTAAATACCTACAATCCAATCTGGCAGGTCCTTAGTCCTGGCTGGATCAAGTTCATTGATGTACCTGCCGGTCCAGTTCGTCCACTTAATACCCAGCAGTTCCTCTGCTTTTTTTCTGACCAGCTGTATGGTTGGCGGGGCAATAAAATTGTATTCGGCGATCAACAGCTTGCCCTGATCATGCAATCCTTTGATAAACAGGTAATCATTATTATTCAATCCCCCTTCAATCAAAGTACCTTTGCCCTGGCCGGACTGTCTCCTGTACCATTCATTAAAAAATACACCATAAGTATCGGAATAGTAAGCCATATCAAAATTAGACACAAGGTCATTGATCTCTTCAAGCTTGATCCTCTTAACTTCGTATTTCCTTGATTTTAAGGGCTTAATAGGATGAAAACCATAGTAGTCTTTTTCCATCCGGTAAACCTTATTGTCATCTTTTACAAATTTATCATTCAGAAGCAACCAGAAAATGGCCCGATGCTCCTTTCTTTCAAGTCCGAGGACCGTTTTATTTAATACCAGGATGTTGATTGGTTTGCTCTGTTTGATATTCCAGATCAACCAGCTTGCAATAGGAATCAGACATAGAATGAGAATAATGATAACAATGGTCTTGACTGTTTTCATAGGATTGAATTTGGTTCATTATTATCTTCACACCCTCAGAGCCCTTATCTTTAAGGGCTGCCACAATCTATAAAAGTAAAGAATTTATATGATAAATAGAAACTTAATCGGCAGCGACATCATCACGGAATAGACAAATAGTCAATGAAATATAGATATTAAATTTTTGGGATGATTTTTGCATATACCGTTATTATGAAGCTTTATTTTACTATTTTAGTCAACATATCCTAAATCAACACGATAAGAGTATTATTATGAAGAAAATTATTTTGTTTACACTGTTTACGGTCTGTCTTGGGGTGTACATTACATGGGCGCAACCTGCCAATATACAGGATAACCCTAAGTACGGTACAGACAGCACCACAAGAATGAATTGTGCCAACAACCTTTCAACCATGAGCGAATTTATGAAAATTAACCTGCTGGATCATGCTTTTCCCTCATGGCAGATAGTTTTTAACGAATGCCCCGCCTCCAGCAAGAACATTTACCTGTATGGCATCAAGATTTACCGTACCAGGGTGGCCAGGCAGCAGGATCCGGCACAGAAAGCCACGGCACTTGATACATTGATGTTGATATACGACAGACGGATCGAGCATTTCGGTCAAGAGGGTCTGGTGCTGGGGAGAAAGGGACTGGACCTGCTCAGGTATGATAATTCACAGGTTCAGCGTGCATATGAATACCTGAAAGCGTCTGCAGATCTAAGAAAGGGAAAAACTGAAGATGCAGTAATGATGGCATTGATGCAAACATCCAATGTCCTATTCAAACAGGATGAGATGGATGGCAGGGATCTGATAGATAACTACCTGTTCTCGACAGAAATATTGAATGCGCGCATAAAGGCCGGTAAGAACACAAGCAGGGCGGAGACTTGCTTACAGAATATCGAAGCCATATTTGCCAACAGCGGTGCAGCGGATTGTGAAACTCTTGTCGAGATTTTTACGCCCAAATTTGAGCAGACTCCTGAGGACCCTGAATTATTAAAAAAGATCACAAGCTTGCTGGCTGACCAGGATTGCGAGGAAAATGAACTTTTTGCCAGATCTTCAGAAAATCTTTACAAAATTGAGCCTTCCTCCCTGGCCGCGTATAACCTGGCAAGACTTTTCTTCAAACAAGAGGATTATGACAAGTCCGTTGCATATTATAAAGAGGCTATAAATGGAGATGCTGATGCTGAACAGAAAGCACGGTATCATTATGAATTGGGACTTATCCTTTTCAGCAAATATGATGATCTTACCAATGCACGATCGAATGCCAGGAAAGCTATTGAGAATAAACCAGGCTGGGGAGATCCATATATCCTGATCGGAAACCTCTATGCCTCGAGCAGTGACAATTGCGGGGAGAATGATTTTGAAAAGATCACGGTATTCTGGGCAGCGGTGGACAAATTTAAGCAGGCAAAATCGGCAGATGCTGAAGTCAGTGCCGAAGCAAACGAATTAATTACCAAATATTCAGCCTATTTCCCAAATGTAGAAGATGCATTCTTTTATGGATTTGAGAATGGCCAGTCTTATACGGTAGGATGCTGGATAAATGAAAAAACGACTGTCAGAACCAGGCAGTGACACAGGTAACTCATTCATTAAAAGGAGGCCGATTGCCTCCTTTTTTTTAACCTTGGCTTAACATAAAATTAATATTCACTTAAAGCAATATTGGTCTGATAAGTTAACTTTGTCAATCATCTATAAGTAATTTCATTGATGGAAGCATTCTTCCTGCTAATCGTTATCATTCTCATCGTATTAGCAGTCTCGGACCTGGTGGTTGGCGTTAGTAATGACGCCGTAAACTTTCTCAATTCCGCCATAGGATCAAAAGCCGCCCCCTTTATCATCATAATGATCATTGCTGCTGCAGGCATCGTGTTTGGAGCCACCTTTTCAAGCGGTATGATGGAGGTCGCAAGAAAGGGTATTTTCCATCCTGATCAGTTCTTCTTCGGAGAGATTATGATCATCTTCCTGGCAGTCATGATGACAGATATCATCCTGCTGGATTTTTTCAATACTTTTGCCCTTCCCACTTCTACCACTGTATCCATCGTTTTTGAGCTTCTGGGCGCCGCAGTAGCGATTTCTATAATAAAGATCCATGCTTCAGGATCCTCCATGGCTGACATGAGCCAGTATATTAATACCTCTTCGGCCTTGTTAATGATTACGGCCATCCTTCTTTCGGTAGTGATCGCTTTCACGGTTGGTTTGTTGATACAATACCTGGTGCGGGTGATGTTCTCATTCAATTTCGAGAAGAATATTAAATATTTCGGGGCCCTGTGGGGAGGCATTGCCATATCTGCCATCACATTTTTCATTTTGATCAAAGGCGCCAAAGGTTCTTCCTTCCTGACACAGGAGACAGTAGCATGGATCAGGGATAATTCCTTACTGATCCTGGGAGCAAGTTTTGTGGGATGGACGGTCCTTCTTCAATTGCTGCAGTTGATATTCCGCCTGAATATACTGAAGTTTATCGTACTGGTTGGAACATTTGCCCTGGCCATGGCCTTCGCTGGCAATGACCTGGTAAACTTCATCGGGGTACCCCTGGCTGGTTTGGAGTCCTTCAGGACCTTCCAGGATTCCGGGATGGCCGATCCATCCGGTTTCGCCATGACCGCCCTGGCAGAGCCGGTTAAAACACCCACGATATTCCTGCTAATCGCAGGGGCCATAATGGTACTGGCACTTTGGACATCGAAAAAGGCTAAATCAGTGTCTGCTACAACCATAGATCTGAGCAGACAGGATGAAGGATATGAAAGATTTGAATCTTTTGGAATGGCCCGTGGCATTGTCCGGGCGAGCATTGGATTTTCGAATTTTTTAAATATGCTGATCCCAAAAACCTTTACAAATTTCCTGAGAAGCAGATTTAAGCGGGATCAATACAGAGATATGACAACGGATAAAGGCCTGTCCTTTGACCTTGTAAGGGCTTCAGTAAACCTGGTGGTGGCAAGTGCACTGATCTCACTGGGTACTTCTTTAAAACTTCCTTTATCAACTACTTATGTGACATTTATGGTAGCCATGGGAACATCTCTGGCTGATGGTGCCTGGGGACGGGAAAGTGCAGTTTTTAGGGTATCCGGTGTCGTTACAGTAATCGGAGGATGGTTCTTCACTGCATTCTGTGCGTTTACGGCAGCTTTCCTGTTGGCATTCCTGATCCACTGGGGACAGGTTTTTGCTGTAGTTGGACTCCTGGCCCTGATCATTTTCTTCTTTGTCAAGTCATATAGTCTTCACAGGAAGCGGGATGCAGAACGGAAGCGTACCGAGGAGGTGGGTGATATTGAGGGACTGGAAGTCAATGGAGAAAATGTACAGAGGAGCTGCACCAAAACTGTCTACAAAACACTGTCCCAGGTATCTATCCTGTACTCAAATTCAATCTCTGGGATAATTGACCTGAAACGTCCAATTATGAAGCAAACCCTGAAGGCCATCAAATCCCTCAACAAGGAGATAAAGATCTTGAAGGATAATATATTTCAGACCATCTCCAAACTCCAGGAAGATGATGTGGAATCAGGACATCACTATGTACAGGTACTGGATTACCTCCGGGAGACTGCCCACTGCCTGACCTTTATTGCTGACCCTGTTTTTGAGTATATAGACAATAATCATCCTGCCCTTAACAAAGATCAAGAAGTGGAATTGAGAGATACGGCCCAGCACTTAAATGAATTCTTTACGGAGGTTATTAAAATTATCAAAACCGAAGATTACAGTGCTTTTGACAAAGTTATCTCCAGGCAGACATCCTTACTGGATACTTTCACCAAACTGAAAAAGAAGCAACTGAAAAGGATAAAGAACAGGGAAACCGGTATGAAAAGCAGTACCATTTATTTGAATACCCTTACTGAATCAAAAAACCTGGTGCTATATACCATTAACCTCCTCAAAGCTCAACGGGATTTTGTGGCATACAGCAAGAAAAATGGAATTAAGATCCCGGAGACGCCATCAGTTAATTAATGAACTTGTAACCTACCCCTTTTACAGTATGAATAAAATCATCGCCGATCTTCTCCCTTAATTTACGGATATGCACATCGATGGTCCTGTCACCAACGATGATCTTATCACCCCATACGGTGTGGAATATTTCCTCGCGTGTAAAGACCTTGCCGGGTTTGGAAATCAGTAGGTTAAGCAATTCAAATTCCTTCTTGGGCAGCTCAAGTTCCTTTCCCTTTTTTACGACAATGAACCGTTCCCTGTCCATGTAAATATCATCGGAAGTACTGCCTGATTTTTTATCATAATTCGGGACTGGAGCATGGCTTCTTTTGAGCAGGGCCTTTATCCTGCTTATCAGGACCTTTGGTTTGATCGGTTTCGTGATATAATCATCTCCACCTGCTTCAAAACCAGCTATTTGTGAATAATCCTCTCCCCTGGCAGTGAGAAATGCAATGGTGGTATGAAAAAGTGATGGTATTTTTCTGATCTCTTCACAGGTTTCTATTCCGTCCATCTCGGGTAACATAATGTCAAGCAGGATCAGGTCGGGTATTTTCTTAATGGCGGTTGCTATGGCCTCCTTGCCGTTGCTGGCCTGATATACTTTGAATCCTTCCCTTTTCAGGTTATAGTTAATAAATTCCAGTATATCGGGCTCATCATCTACGATCAGGATTTTATACTTATTGGTTTCGATTTCCATTTCAGGAATGTTAAGATTTATTTTTAATATAAAGCTACCTCATTATTTTTTCTAAATATTATGCCAATGTAATTTTTATCTTATTTTATTGTAAAGTTTATCTTAATTAATCAAGACACAGGTAAACCTTATTAAATAATTATTAACATTGAGCATTACATCCAAATCTGCAAACAAATGAATAAATATCTGGTTATCTGCAGCTTAGCATTATCATCCAACTTTATTTCCGCCCAGGATGGCACAGTCAGAACTTTTATACCGAACGGGGATCCAATCGTCAGGATCTTTGCCAATGTTCATTCCGGACTTACAGAAACGGATCCATCAAAAGCATTCGAAGTAAGAAGGGCTTACATGGGATATAAATACAGACTTAGCAAGCATTTTACAACAGAGATAAAGGTGGATATTGGTAGTCCCGAAGAAATTTCCGAATTCGCAAGGCTACGCAGGTATGCTTACTTCAAAACAGCTGCCATTTACTGGGAAAAGGAAAAATGGACCATAAGGGGCGGGATCATTGACACTGAACATTACAGGCGGCAGGAGAAATACTGGAAACACCGGTATCTTTACAGATCCTTCCAGGATGAACACCGGTTTGGACCAAAGGCGGACCTTGGTACCACTGTTATATTCGCTCCCTTTAAAAACCTGGCATTCGATGCCAGTGTGATGAACGGCGAAGGCTATCAGAACCTGCAGAATGACAATACATTCAAATACAGCGGTGCCATCTCCTATTTTCCTATCAGCCGTTTACAGTTGAGGGTATACTATGATTTTGTAGATCAGGAAGTTTGGCAATCAACATTTTCAACCTTTGCCGGATACCGGCACAGGAAAATAACCGCTGGCGCAGAATACAACCGGAAGAGTAACCGGGATTTCGAACAGGACCATAACCAGTCCGGCCTTTCATTTTATTTATCTTATGATATAAATGACAGGTTTGAAATCTTCGGCAGATATGATCATTTGTCTTCCAATACACCTCCAGGATTTACACAGCCATGGAACCTGGTGGAAGATGGTTCAGCCATTATTGCCGGAATACAATTCCAGCCGATTGAACAGGTAAAACTGGCCCTGAACTACCAGGACTGGGTCCCATTTGCTGCCAATATGGGAAATTTATCATATATCTTTCTAAATCTTGAAGTAGACCTCTAAATTCACAGAAATGTTTGTCTTAAAAAAAATGAACATCATTACGAAAAATTTCCCAGGTTTATTATTGATCATCCTGCTGGCACATGTTCCTGCCGGCTGCCGGAAAAGTGATTATGTAGTGGACCAGGTGGAATCGATCAGGGACAATGGTGCAGGTACGGGCACTACTACCTGGAGAAAAGACAGGGCTTATTTACTGGAAGGTCTTGTTTTTGTTAATGACGGACAAACCCTGACTATTGAACCCGGCACCGTTATACATGCAAAAACCGGCCAGGGAAGCGCAGCCAGTGGACTCATTGTAGCACGGGGAGGCATAATCATTGCCGATGGCACCGCTTCGGACCCCATCATCTTTACCTGCGAAAATGACGATTTGAAGGGATCCATTCAGACAGAAGCCAAAGGTTTGTGGGGAGGTGTTATTCTACTGGGTGCGGCCCGTTTGAATAACCTGTATGGCGAAAACCATATCGAAGGCATCCCGCTGAGTGAGCCACGGGCTACCTATGGCGGCATATTCGATGATGATTACTCAGGTATTTTCAGATATGTTTCCATAAGGCATGCCGGGACCAATATAGGGGAAGGCAATGAGATCAACGGCCTCAGCCTGGGCGGGGTTGGCAGTGAGACGATTATCGACCATATAGAAGTGATTTCGAATGCCGATGATGGTTTTGAGTTCTTTGGCGGGACGGTAAATGCTAAATACCTCATTGCATCATTTTGCAGTGATGATACCTATGATTATGATGAAGGATTCCGGGGGAAGGGACAATTTTGGGTTGGTATTCAGGACATTCAGGAAGGCAGCCAGTTACTGGAAGCCAATGGGGGCTCTTTTCCGGAAAACGGACGACCCTTATCCGCCCCTCTCCTGTTTAACCTGACCCTGGTTGGCAGTGGCATGGATAATGATCGTTCCCTGGCGGAATACAGCAGGAATGCCGGCGGATGGTTGGCCAACTCCATCCTGTTAAACCAGCAATATGGCGTAAGTATTGAATACAAGCCGGACCTGGAAGACAGCTATCAGCAATTCGAAAATGGAAGTCTACAACTGAAAAGTAATGTTTTCTTCGATGTGGCAGATAATGATACTTCTGCCATATTTGAAGTGTATACTGAGAGCATTGGGATTGACCTGGGGGAACAGAACGCCAGAATCAGGGAACACCTTAGTAAGGAGAAAAACAAGGTGGAAGACCCCGGACTCATCTATACCGGTGGGATCTACAGGCTGGTATCCGGCGATTATGTTTTCACGGGACTGGCACCATATCCGGATGATTGGTTTGACCATGTGGGATACCAGGGAGCATTTGGTACATTCAACTGGGCATC
>DAOUVF010000350.1 GCA_030667765.1 Bacteroides sp. | reverse complement strand
TGTCATCTGACTCCACCCTCCGATTAACGGGAGTGTTTGAGTTATAGAGAAGAGGGGAGAGACCAGGCTCCGGGAACCTCTAGCAACCATCCTCGGACAACGTGGAAAAGGTGCTAATACCTGGCCCGAACAGGGAATTATAATTGAAACACCATACTGCATTAGACATGGTGATATTGATTTGACAGACTACCGGACAATGGCCGGAGGCATTGAATGTTTATGGAACAGGTGAAAGGTATATTAAAAAAGGATCATCCTATCTACAGGGAGTTGGAAAAAAGGGTCCTTGTTATGGACGGGGCCATGGGATCACTGATCCAGGAATGCGGTTTAACTGAATCTGATTTCCGGGGAGAACGGTTTGCAGATTTCCCATTTGATGTCAAGGGGAATAATGATCTGCTTTCCATTACCCGGCCCGATATTATCAGCATGATCCACGATAAATACCTGGCTGCAGGTGCTGATATTATTGAAACCAATACCTTCAATGCCAACCGTTTCTCACAGGCTGATTACCACCTGGAAGATGTGGTTTACGAAATGAACCGGGAAGCAGCCCGTCTTGCAAATGAAAGGGCAGCCATTCATACAGAAAGGGATCCGGAAAGGCCCAGGTTTGTGGCAGGAGCCCTGGGGCCCACCAACAAGACAGCCTCGCTATCACAGGATGTAAATAATCCGGGTTTCCGGGCAGTTTCATTTGATGAGATGGCTGATGTCTATAGCGAACAGGCATCCGGACTCATTGAAGGGGGAGCCGATATACTGGTTCTCGAAACCATCTTCGATACCCTGAATGCAAAAGCAGCCATCTTTGCCCTGGAACAACTGTTTCGCAAGATTGAAAAGACTTACCCGGTGATCATATCCGGGACCATCACCGATGCCAGTGGCCGTACCCTTTCGGGGCAGACACTGCAGGCATTCATCAATTCGGTCGGACACATGGATGTGCTGGCGCTGGGACTGAACTGCGGTCTCGGGGCAAAGGAAATAAGGCCATACCTCGAGGAACTTTCCGGCAAGACCCATCATTATGTGAGCGTTTATCCCAATGCCGGATTACCAAACCAGTTCGGGGAATATGACCAGGGACCCGAAGAGATGGCCGCTTACCTGAAAGATTTTACCGGACAACAATTTGTAAATATTATCGGCGGCTGCTGCGGAACAACACCAGCCCATGTCCGTGAATTTCGCAAAGTTGCAGACGGCGCGGACCGCAGGGTCCCCCCGGAAGAAAACAGGGATTTGAAGCTCAGTGGTCTGGAAGCCCTTTTCATTTTTCCCGGCAGTAACTTTATTAACATCGGGGAAAGGACCAATGTAAGCGGTTCCAGGAGGTTTGCCAGGATGATCAGGGAGGGGAAGTATGAGGAAGCCCTTTCCATTGCCCGTGACCAGGTCGAGGGAGGTGCACAGGTGATCGATGTCAATATGGATGATGCCATGCTGGATGCCGAACGTGAAATGACCAATTTCCTGAACCTTTTAATGTCAGAGCCTGATATTGCCCGCCTTCCCATCATGATTGATTCCTCTAGATGGTCTGTGATAGAAGCCGGTCTGAAATGCCTGCAGGGGAGGGCTATTGTCAATTCCATCAGCCTGAAGGAAGGAGAGAATGCCTTCCGGGAGCAGGCACAGAAGATCAGGGACTATGGAGCGGCCACCATTGTAATGGCATTTGATGAAGAAGGCCAGGCAGTCACCTTCGAGCGGAAAACAGAGATCTGCAAGCGGGCTTACCGTATCCTGACCGAAGAAATGAATTTCCCCGGAGAAGATATCATTTTTGATCCCAACATCCTGACCATAGCCACCGGTATGGAAGAGCATAATAATTATGCGGTGGACTTTATGCAGACTACAACCTGGATCAAGGAAAACCTGCCCGATACCAAGGTCAGCGGGGGTGTCAGTAACCTTTCCTTCTCTTTCCGTGGCAATGACACTGTCAGGGAGGCCATGCATTCAGCATTCCTTTACCATGCTATTAAAGCGGGACTCGATATGGGTATCGTCAATCCGGGCATGCTGCAGGTTTATGATGAAATACCCGCAGAACTGCTGGAACTTGTGGAAGATGTAATCCTGAACAGGCGAGATGATGCAACCGACCGCCTGATAAGCTATGCCGAAAATGTCAGACAGACTGCGGGCAAGAAAGTCAGGAAAGATGACTGGAGGGAAAAAACGGTCCAGGATCGGATCAACCATGCCCTGGTAAAAGGCATAAGCGATCATATTGAAGAGGATGTGGAAGAAGCCCGCAGGGGATATGATACCGCCCTGGAAATAATTGAAGGTCCCATGATGAACGGGATGAATATTGTGGGTGACCTCTTTGGTGAAGGAAAGATGTTCCTGCCGCAGGTCGTGAAAAGTGCCAGGGTCATGAAGAAAGCAGTGGCCACCCTCCAGCCCTATATTGAGGAGGAAAGGAAAACAGCGGGGGATAGGAAAACAGCGGGGAAGATCCTGCTTGCCACTGTGAAGGGGGATGTGCATGACATAGGCAAGAACATTGTATCCGTGGTGCTGTCATGCAACAATTATGAGATCATCGATATGGGCGTCATGGTGCCCGCTGAAAAGATCATCCAGGCAGCCATCGATGAAAAGGCGGATATCGTGGGACTAAGCGGATTGATCACTCCTTCCCTTGAGGAGATGGTACATGTGGCAAAGGAAATGGAAAGGAGGGGACTGGAAACTCCTCTGTTAATCGGTGGGGCCACTACTTCAAAAATACATACAGCGGTTAAGATCGAACAGCATTATCCGCATCCTGTCGTGCATGTCAAGGATGCCTCCAGGGGTGTTCCGGTGGCCTCACAGCTCCTGTCGTCCGGACACAAGCAAGATTTTGTCAACAGGATAAAGAAGGAATACCAGGAATTACGCGACCATTACCAGGGTGCCGGGAGCCAGGTTGAATACCTTTCCCTGGAAGAGGCCAGGAAAAATAAACTCAGGATCAACTGGGATGATTCACCAATTTACAAGCCCCGACAGATGGGCATACAGGTTTTTGAGGATTATCCGCTCGGTGAGATCAGGGAATACATCAGCTGGATTTTCTTCTTCCTCGTCTGGCAGCTCAGGGGAAAATGGCCCGATATCTTAAAGGACCCCAAACAGGGGAAAGAAGCTAGAAATTTATATGATGATGCCCTGAAAATGCTGGATTGGATCGTGGAAAACGGGATACTCAAGGCTAATGGTATTCTTGGATTCTTCCCCGCCAATGCAGTCGGTGACGACATAGAAATATACAGCGACGAAGACCGTTCGGAGATCCTGGCATCTTTCGTCAACCTGAGATCCCAGGTTAAAAAAACAGATAATACACCCAATCTCTGCCTGGCTGATTTCCTGGCCCCCAGGTCGAGTGGCCGGATCGATTACCTGGGTGTTTTTGCCGTGACTGCGGGACTTGGCATCGATCAACAGATAGAGCAATTTCTGGAGGATCATGATGATTACAGCAGCATCATGCTGAAAGCACTGGCAGACAGGCTGGCTGAGGCTTTTACAGAGTTGCTTCACGAGAAGGTAAGGAGAGAATACTGGGGCTACCAGCCGGGAGAAGGTATGAGCCTGGAGGATATGATCTTTGAAAAATACCAGGGGATACGTCCTGCCCATGGTTACCCTGCCTGTCCTGACCATTCCGAAAAAGAAACCATTTTCAGGCTGCTTAATGTACCGGATAAAACCGGAATAAAATTGACAGATAGCCATGCCATGTTCCCGGCAGCATCAGTAAGCGGACTGATATTCGCCAATCCCGAATCCCGCTATTTTTATGTTGGCAGGATCGGCAGGGACCAGGCCAGGGATTATGCCAGGCGAAAGA
>DAOUVF010000131.1 GCA_030667765.1 Bacteroides sp. | reverse complement strand
ATTGTGTATGCTGACAGCCGGATGTTCGAAACAGTCCTCCGAAACCTTGTGTCCAATGCCGTCAAGTATACCCCGTACGGGGGAAAGATCAGCATATCTGCACAGGTTCAGGATGAGGTCATTCAGTTTGGTGTGGAGGACACCGGTGTGGGAATGGATGAGGAGCAGGTTACCAATTTGTTCAATATTGATAAAAAGGTATCCCGTCCGGGCACCAATAATGAACTGGGTACAGGATTCGGTCTTATCCTCTGCCGCGAATTTGTGAAAAAAAACGGTGGAGAACTTAGCGTGGAAAGTTCCCCCGGGAAAGGCAGCACTTTCAGCTTCACAGTACCGAAAAGGCGCAATACCTGATCAGTATATTTTCCTCTTTACATAGGCCAGGATCTGGAAAAGCTTTCTCAGCAGGTGACCACTCTCAAATGCCTTATCATCATTTAAGAGATTGATTAAATGTCCGTAATGCAGAAATTGATTTTTGTACAGGTAGGCAAGGATTTGTATTTCATTTACAGCTCTTGCATCCAGGTTTTTTATTTTGTATTCTTTCCTTGTCCTGTAATACAATTTCAACAGGTTTTTCCCGAATTTCCTGCGCAATAATGGTTCATACCGTACATAATCCTTGGAGAGGAGGAGCCCCTTCAGGATATTTTCAATACCCTGGCAGATCATTGAGAGGACCACGTTTTCTTCACTGTTGTTTTTTCTTAGCAGGAGGGCTGTCCGGATGAAGTTTTCCCCCTTCTTCAAGGTTTCTACTGCTATTTCATGCTCCCTCTGTATGGTTTCATCACTGACTTCCTTTGATGCAAACTTCCGGGAAACCCGCTTAGCAAGCGAAAATATCTTTTTAATGTAGTGTTTGAGTAAATTCATTTCATACGGATACTCACAGTCTCTAATTTAACAATAATCATGTAAACCAGAGAAATGATTCCACTAAAATGTAAAATTAGGCAAATCTTTGCAGTAAATGCTTATTCGTATCGCAGGGCATCAGCCGGATTTGTCAGGGCCGCCCTGGCGGCCTGGTAGCTCACCGTCAGGATAGCGATCAGCAAGGCTGCCAGGCTCGCTACAAGGAAGATCCACCATGCCATGTCCGTGCGGTATTCAAAATTCTGCAGGAATACCTTTTCCATGACAAACAAAGAGGCAGGGATGGCAATCAGGCATGAAATAATGACGAGTATGGAAAACTCTTTCGACAATAACATCATGACTGTCATGACCCTGGCCCCCATGACCTTCCTGATCCCTATCTCCTGAGTGCGTTGCTCTGCGGTAAAGGATGCCAGTCCGAATAAACCAAGGCAGGCGATGATAATGGCTAGGATGGTGAAATATTTCAGCAGGTTCCCGAGGCGTTCCTCGGTCCGGTACATCTGGTCAATGGATTCATCCACGAAATTATAGTCAAAGGGATATCCCGGCATGATCTCATTCCAGGTCTTTTCCAGGTCCCCCATAGTTTTTGTAAGGTCCCCCGGCGCGACCCTGACCACTATCCAGGAAAACCAATCGGCAGGTGCAAGCAGAAATACCACGGGTTCGATTTTCATTCTTACAGAATGGTAATGGAAATCTTTCATCACACCAATAATCCGGCCCTCCATGCCCCAGAAACTGAATCGTTCTCCCACGGCATTTTCCTTATCCATAATTTTTTCCAGCACTTCATTGATCATAAAGTTTGCAGTAGAATCAGCGGCGAGGTCCGCAGGGAAATCTTTCGAAAAGCTCCTGCCGTCCTTCAATTCAATTTTAACGGTCTCTATGTAATCGTAATCCACGATGTGAGTTCCGATCAGTACTGACTGTTCTGGATCTTTCCCATCCCAGTCCCCCCCTCCGGAATTGCTGCCTATCATGTGTGGTTGATGGTTGCTCGCACTTACAGTCAGCACCTGAGGATCCCTGAGGAATTCATCCTTGATGGTCTGGTAATTGTCCATTATTTCCCCCCGCATCTGAAAATAGAACATGTTCTCGCGATCGTATCCGAGATCCTTGCTTTTCATGTAATTAAGCTGCCGGTATATGATCACGGTCCCGATAATGAGAAAGACCGACAGCGTAAACTGGACAACTACCAGGACCTTCCTGAACCAACCGCTCTTCATACCAGTGCTCAGGTCACCCTTAAGTACCTTGATTGGCCGGAATGCAGAAAGGTACAAGGCCGGATAGATCCCGGAAATCAGTCCCGCGAGCAATGTGACCAGGATCATGGCGATGATGAATTGTGGAGTGAGCAGGCTATTGAAGTCCAGTTCCTTGCCGGATACCTTATTGAAGACCTCCAGGATGGAACTCACAATAATCAGCGCAAAAATCAGCGATATAAATGCCAGCAGAACGGACTCACCGAAAAACTGTATGATCACAGACCTTCTGCCGGCGCCGGAAACCTTGCGCAGGCCAATCTCCCTGGCCCGGGTGGCGGAACGTGCTGTTGACAGGTTCATGAAATTGATGCAGGCGATGAGCAGTACAAAAATGGCAATGGCTGAAAAGATGTACACGAAGACGATGGCACCGGGATCATGCCCGTATCCCCAATATTGATGCAGGTGTATCCTGGTAAATGGAGCTGCCATGAAATCGGTCGTGGTTTCTTCGTTATGTTGCTTTACAACAGCTGTAAGCTTGCTGTCCACCGAATCCAGGACTGCGTTTTCATAAAGCTTGATATATGTCCGGATGGAATTACTGCCCCAATGATCGTTGTATTGCCCTATTTCCTTCAGGTAGTCATATGGGACCAGGATATCAAACTGGTTAATAGAATTTTTTGGAATGGATTTTATTACGGCCGTCACCCTGAATTCGAACTGGTTATTAACCGAGAGTGATTTTCCGATTGGATTTTCGTCCCCGAAATATTTCTCTGCTGTTTCCTCTGTCAATACGGCGGAATAGGGTTCGGTCAGGGCGTTGGCCTTGTTCCCGTGGAGGAAGTCATAAGTGAACAGGTCAAAGAAGGTGGAGTCAACCGCGACACAACCTCCCTCATAAAAAGCATTTTCCCCGTAGGTGAACAGCATCCCGGAGGGCCACTGGTAGCGGCAGGCTTCCTCAATCTCAGGGATCTCCTCCTTCCAGACCGGTGCGCTGGGATAGGGTGTGACATTTACATGATATACCTCCCCTGAATAGTACTGGTCTTCTTCTACCCTGTAGAGCCTTTCGGCGTGCTCGTGAAATTTGTCGAAACTCAGTTCATCCTGCACCCATAACAGGATCAGGAGTGCACAGGCAAGCCCGATGGCTAGTCCCAGGATATTGATCAGTGAAAAACCTTTTTGCCGGAAAAGGGACCGGATAGCGGTGATCAGGTAATTGCGGAACATGTTTCAGGGGTGGTTAGGTTTAAACATTGCAATTATCTAAACGCAATTAACAATAATTAACGGTGTGATTTTTGTAAGACAATAATAATCTGTCTAATTTGTTTGTATTTTGATGCCCTGTTACTAACTGCTCAACCCTATGAAAAAAACCCTGCCGGCAGATTCTGAAATCCTTCAATACCTTTACCGGGATGGGGGAGTAAGGGGAGAAAGGATCGCCATGCGGTTCAGGTGGCTGCTGGCTGGACTGGTACTTGCCCTGATCGGGGTGATGTATGCCAAGGGACTGATCCGGGAAGCTTCCTGGTCCCTTATACCGGTCTCCATTTTTGTAGTATACAACCTCTTCCTGCTGGTTCTGTTCAGGAAGGACCGGATCGGTTACTGGGTAAGGTATGTATCGATTGTTGTGGATATCGGGGTGCTTTCCCTGCATACTTACATGTATTCACGCCTGTTTATTCCCATCGCCGTATCGACCACGGCTTCCATTTACATATATTTCATCCTGCTTTTCATGTCCGTATTGCGTTATGACAGGAAGCTGGTCATCTTTGCAACCCTCTTCACCATATTCTGTTTCAACCTGAACTATTATTTGCAGATCGACAGCATCCCTGCTGAACTGATCGAACAGGTCGTTTCATCGGACCGTGCAGGGCATTTCTACAAATCAATGTACATTGCCCTGTTCGGTTATATGCTGTTGCATATCCCCCGGTTGATAACAGAATTGATCAGCCGCCAGGAAAATATGCTGGCTGATAAAAAGGAATCAGAAATAAAATTAGCTGTGGAGAAGATGGAAAAGCAATTCCTGAGCGATCGCCTCCAGTACGAACAGGAGGTAAATGCTGAGCTCAACCGGCAGAAGGAACAAATCGAAAAACAGAACAAGGAGCTCCATCAGCTGGTATCGGCCAGGAACAAGATCCAATCTGTGATAAGTCACGACCTGCGCAATCCGTTTACAATTATACAATCCCTCACTGAATCACTGGACGAGAACCTCGAAAACCTCCCGGAGAAGGATGTAAAACGGGCTGTCAGGACCATCCATGACACCAATAAGCGGGGATTGTACCTGCTTGACAACCTGTTGAACTGGACCCGTCTACAGACCGGTAAATTAAAGGTTGTCCCTACCGTGATACCTGTATATTCGGTGATCGGGACGATGATGGATGTCTTCAAGCTCCAGTCCCGGGAAAAAAATATCCGGATACAGAACCAGGTTGATCATACAGCTTCCATCTATTGTGATGAGGATATGTTCCGCACTGTACTCAGAAATCTTATTTCCAATGCATTGAAATTTACACCGGAAGGGGGAAGCATTACCATCAGTGCGGATACCAGTGAGAGATTAACCCGGATATGTATTGCTGATACAGGTATTGGCATAAGCGGGAACAACCTGAAAAGGCTGCTTCAGTCAAATGAGAGTTTTTCTACACCTGGGACTGCCAACGAGAAGGGATCGGGACTTGGTTTTTCCCTGGTCAAGGATTTTGTCGGAATGAATCACGGAACATTTACGGTCGAAAGTGAAGAAGGAAAAGGTACAGAGGTTTGTTTAACTTTTCCTGAAGGTCCGAAACGGGGACTCAAACGAAAATGAGCAATGTATTTGACAGAAGGTATTTCCCGGAAATAACACTGGCCGGGGAGGATGGATTGCTGGCAGCCGGGGACAGCCTGGATATCCCGGTTCTCCTGGAAGCTTATTCCAAGGGCATATTCCCATGGTATGCTGAAGGCTCACCTGTCCTCTGGTGGTCACCGGATCCGAGAATGGTGTTGTTTCCCGATAAATTCAAAGTTTCGAAAAGCCTCGACCAGATCTTGCGTAAAGGTGACTTTGAGATCAGTATGGATAGCCGTTTTCCGGATGTGATCCGTCAATGTTCAAAAGTTCACCGCCCCGGGCAGGATGGAACATGGATCACGGAAGATATGATAAATGCTTATATCCTGCTGCATGAAGAAGGTTATGCGCATAGCGTGGAAGTAATTGCTGAAGGGGAGCTTGTTGGTGGACTCTACGGTGTTTCCCTCGGCGGGGCGTTCTTTGGTGAATCCATGTTCCACCTTCGGAGGGATGTATCGAAAGTGGCTCTTTATCACCTGGTGGACTTTGCCAGGAGAAACAATTTTAGCCTGATTGATGCCCAGCAGTCTACTACCCACATGAAGAGCCTCGGGGCAGAAGAGATACCGCGTGATCGTTTCCTCGATCTGTTGCAGCAGGCCTTATCTAAAACCACTTTGTTGGGACCCTGGTAATGCCGACCGGTACAGCAAAAGGTGCCGGGATCAGAAATAACTGACGGTTTTTATGTTCAGGAACTCATGCATGCCGTTCTCGCTTAATTCACGACCATAACCGGAAGCTTTGACACCTCCGAAAGGCAGATTGGGTTCGGATTTTACCATGCCATTGACGGCTACCGTGCCAGCTTCTATCCTTGGGGCGATCCGGTCAGCTTTTTCACGGCTGCCGGTCCAGATACTGGACCCGAGTCCGAAAGGTGTATTGTTGGCCATCTGAACGGCTTCAAATTCTTTTTTGAAGGAGAAGACCGGTATCACGGGACCAAAAAGCTCATCCTGGTTGATGGGGGCATCAATGGGCAGGTCAGTGACGATGGTGGGTTCCAGGATGAGTGATTTTGGACTGTGTCTTTTGCCACCGGTGAGGATCTTTCCACCCTGGGTAATGATGTGCTGTAACTGGTCTTCCAGTTCGAGGAGGAGGTCTTTGCGGGCCACGGGACCGATCACTGTTTCCGTGTCCATGGGATCACCTACCTTAAGGGCTTCCACTTTTTCCCGGAAGAGAGATAAGAATGATTCATAGACATCCTCCTGGACAATGAATCTTTTAGCGGCTATGCAACTCTGGCCGTTGTTCTGGAAACGTGCCATGATCCCCGTTTCAGCTGCCTGTTCAAGATCCGCATCAGCGAAAATGATATATGGATCCGACCCACCCAGTTCCAGTACTGTTTTTTTGCCCATGGCTCCGGCCAGTTCCGCTACCTTATATCCTGCATAATTGCTGCCGGTCAGGGTGATCCCCCTGACAGCCGGGTGCCTGATGACCTGGCTGGCCTGTTCATAATTGATCAGCAGGTTCTGGAATACCCCTTCGGGAGCACCTGCATCCAGGAATACCTGTTCCATGGCAATGGCACACAAGGGCACATTGGATGCATGCTTCAGCAAACCTGTATTCCCGGCCATGAAATTAGGCGCTATGTAACGGAATACCTGCCAATATGGGAAATTCCAGGGCATCACGGCAAAGATGATCCCAAGCGGATCAAAGCGGGTATAGCTTTCACGGGCAGTTGATTCCATTTTCACGGGGGCAAGGAATTCTCCGGCTTTTTCAGCATAATACTTTGATACCAAAGCACATTTGGCGACTTCGGCGCGGGACTGGCTTATGGGTTTTCCCATTTCCGTGGTAATGATCCTGGCATGTTTTTCTTCTTCCTTCTCGAGGAGATCTGCTACCTTCATCAGTATCCTGCTGCGATCTTCAAGGGCGGTGAATTTCCACTGGTTAAAACTGCTTTCAGCCAGGTTGAGTTTCTCATTGAATTCTGTCTTCGAGATGAAATTAAACCTGGCTTCCTCTTTGCAGGTATAGGGATTGAAGGTGCGGTAGGCCATGGATGGTGGATTTATAAATTATATCTGAATTTACTATTATTTGTTCAATTTACAGCGCTCAATCTTCCGGAACTGCTTTGAGCCTGACCAGGGCAAAGTCATGCCCGACAGGTAAAAGTTATCACAGGGACTGGTTTGACCGAATACTTTTTATATATTCGAATGACCCAAACTGAAACAGCTTGAAAAAAATCCTGTTGATCCTGGTTCTGTTTTTTCTGGCAGTATTTCCTGCCTGTGAAGGGGGAGGGGTATGCACCCAATCTGTGGTGTCTGTGGTCAATGCCGGATTTTACGGGTGGGACGGTGAACAGGAGGTGGATGTATTCGTTAACAATTTTACCCTGTACGGATCGGGAAGGGACAGCCTTTTATATGACAGTGCAAACTCTGTGACCACATTCAGTTTCCCCATGGATATGAATGCCCTGTCAAGTACCATTATATTACAGGCAGATAGTCTTGTTGACACATTGATCATCAATTATGTCATGGTGCCTGTCCTTGTCTCTTATGAGTGTGGTTTTACCAATACCTTTGAGATGAGCGGATTATCATATACCAGGCATTTTATAGATTCTGTTTCTTTGATAATTAACGTTGCCAACCTGGAGAATGAAGAAAACCTTAAAATATTCCTTTAGCCTGCTGGCATT
>DAOUVF010000054.1 GCA_030667765.1 Bacteroides sp. | reverse complement strand
ATCTCTTGCCAATCATCAGGGCATGATTTCCACCAGGATGGATCTTTCCATGTATGCGAGCGGGATCTACCAGCTGCTGCTGATTGACGGAAAACAGGTGGCAAACCAGAGGATCATCAAGGAATGATCCCCGGTCCGCCATTAAGCATCTATCTTGCCAGGATCACCTTTCTGACAATGGTCTGATCCCCGGCAATGAATTTCATGAGGTATACCCCGTTCTGCAATGCGCTTAAATCGAATTGTTCTGCAAAGGTCTCGCCCGGATAACTGTACCTCTCTACCAGCAACTGCTGGCCCGTAAGATTCATGAGGACAACCTGCAGTTCGGATATGCTTTCCTTCATCTGTATGCTTACATTCAGCAGTCCGGTTGACGGAACCGGATAAATGTTAATCCCCTCCGGGAGCATTGGATAATCCTTCACAGCCGTCGTTCCCTGTATGCGCAGGTTGTCTATCATCCAGCCCCAGCCGCGGGCATATGGGTCAGATTGCAGGCGGAACCTGATAAGTACGATATCCCCGGACTGGAAATACGGATCTTCGAGCATATTGATGAGCCTGGACTGTGTTTCTTCTTCCTTGGGAATGGCCTGTGAATCATTACTTCCGGGGAGGAAGCCGCTCCGGTAATTTTCATCCCAGGTGGCATTGGCCCTGCAATCCCAGCCATCTTTAAAGGGATGCCAGGTATTTCCGTCATCCCTGGAGCCTTCAACGATCACATAATCCCAGAATTCATCATCGCCGAATACAGAGCCATCTTCCCCAGGTTCTATATAGGCAATCTCATCAAATGACATATAGGAATTATCACTGCTCAGGCGTATGGGAATGCGCAGCTGGGCATAGAAATCATAGAAGGTATCGTCTTTGTTGGGCGACTTGTACGGATGCTCGCTATGCAGTCCGAATGAACTGAACCCTACCGGTTTATCATGGAAAAACTCGCTGGTCAGAAAATCTGAAATGCCTTCTTCAAAGTCATTTTCATAAAAATCAACTGAAGGAGGGATTTCCTCGATCTCAAATTCATGGTAATCAGTTTCAGGATGATAAGTGGTGTTTTGAGCCACCGCAGCATCTACGGCCTTGATGCGGTATTTGATCTGATCCCCGACTTGCACCTGTCCCCCTGTAAACACGAAATGCCCGTGATACTTATTAAGGGTATCCTTTGTCAATTCGATGTGAGACTGGTCCACCTCATTGATCTTGTACTCAACATGTGTTACTGCCAGTCCCAGGTTATCGGTAATCTGCGCAGTGATATACATGGAGTCATTTGTAATCAGCATGAACCGGATCGGGATATGATCTATGACCGGTGGCTGGGTGTCCTCGCCTACGTAAAAAGCATGGGATGATCCCGGTGCCTGGGACGGCGAAGTATATAGCCGGCTATGATTATCCAATGTCTGGATATAATAATTAACAGTGGTACCAAGCGAGGATACCTGTAAATCGCCAGTGAATTCATCCGGATTGCCTGTCCCCGTCATTAGAACAGAATCCTTGCTCTGGAAGCCATCCGTCGACCAGAAAAGATACTGGCTTCCCGCCAGTATGCCTTCATCCCCCTTAATCTTTGCGGTTGCGGTAAAGGGCTCTGCGAGAGATTCCCTGTCAGACAGGGTATCATGTTCAATAAAGGTATGTATCCATCCTATATCATACATCATATTGGTGGCCAGGGGACCCGGGTCATGGATCACTTCTCCGGACGGGGAAGAAAAGGTAATCATGGCGTCTGCGCTATCGTTTGCAGTATTATATATTTCAGCCAGGTGATAAATGCTGGATCCGCGGTTGAATTCCACTGGCACATACATCCTGGGATTCTCCCCTCCTATCTGTTTGGTAACCTTGCCTTTAAAATAAATCGGCGGTGATTGAAGCTGATCTGCCAGTTCAGCAGACGGAACGGGAAACAGGACAGTATCCAGCAGCCAGTCCCCCTTCCCGTCTCTCGGGTCCTTGGACCACAGGAAATGATCGAATACACCCGGAATGGTAAACGTCTGCCAGCCCTCCTCTTCAAATACCAGAAAATGACCGGAGAATCCAAATCCATGTGCCATTTCATGTAACAGGACGCTGAGAAAATCATGCTGGTTCTGGGCAAGGAGGCTGTCACCCTTATAATACCAGTTAAATCCAATATTAAATTCAATGGTGATGTCCGGATCATCACCATTCAGGTTCCTCCCAAGCAATTTTTCCGCAAGGGCTGCCTTATACAGCCTTGTTGGCAATGCACCATTTGTACTAACCACATATGGTCCGTCTGACAGGGCAAATGCCAGAACCCCTGATTCCTCTCCGGTCATTTCCCTGAATTTGACCAAAATATTGATGGGAACATCCGAATGGATCAGTGAGCCCCAGATCTCAGCCGCTTTCTGGGCAGTTTGGGCAGCAAAAAAATTCGGTATGGGGATCAGTGTCATATTGATTTCAGCGTTCACAGCCGTGGAAGATTTAAGGCGGGATAAATATGCTTCCGGCGGACCGATACGCAGGTCACTATGTCCTGGTGCTGCATAACATATGATGGTGTCATTAAGCCGGGAGAATTTAAGTACTTTACCCTGTCCGCTAAGGTAAGAGGTTAATCCTGCCAGTGAAAATATAATCAACGTTGCTAATCCTCTCCTGAATGCCATGAAATTTCTATTTTTGGATAAATTGTTTTACTATAACAGCAGCAAAATTAAGAATATGTTTGATAAATCATTGGCTGGCAAATGTTTTAACGCCGTTTTATCTGTTCTAGTATTTTTTCTCTTTTATTCCTGTTACGGTCCGAGAACAATAACTGAGGAGGATCTGCTCATTGAACTGAAACGCACACCCTGTTATGGTTCCTGTCCGGTTTATACCTTAAAGATCGATAAAAACGGAAAAGGGTTGTTTGATGGGGTGGAAAATGTAGAAAAAATCGGCAGGTTCGGTTTTTCACTCAGTCAGGATGAACTTGAGGAACTTGAAAATGCCTTTCTCCAGGTAGATTTTTACCAGCTCAAGAATATCTATGATGGCCTCGTGTCCGATCTGCCTACTACCTACATTACCTATAACAAGGATGGCAATCGAAAGAAAATAATGGATTACTACCATGCACCAGCAACGCTTCGGGCCCTGGAAAACAGGATAGAAACCCTGGTCTTATCAAAAAAGATGAGAAAAATCAGATAGTCGGAAGTGGTTCTATTCAGCTGATGCCGCTCCTCCACCACGCATCCCCATGATATCCCGGTCGAACATATACATATTATGTTCTCCGACAAGCTTCAGTTTATCTATCAGGGCCTTGACCGCTGCTTCCTCTTCAATCTGCTCGGTTACAAACCATTGTATCCAGTTATTGGTGGTATGGTCATTCTCATCAATGCAGGCCTGAACAATATCATTGATAGATGCCGTTACGAATTTTTCATGTTCCAGTACCTTATCAAACATCTCACGAACTGACCCGAATTCCACGGGAGGCTCCTCTATGGCAATAATTTTTGCCTTGCCGTCCCGCTCATTGATATACCTTACCAGTTTCATCATATGCATTCTTTCTTCTTCCGCCTGTGCATAGAACCAGTCAGCAATACCTCCCAGTCCCTCTGTTTCTGCCCATACAGCCATCGAAAGATAGAGATGTGAAGAGTATCCTTCCTTATCCACCTGTACATTTAAAATATCTTCAACTTTCTTAGATAACATGGCAATTATAATTAATGGCTTACATATTGTTGATGATCTCGGTACCGAATTCCGAACATTTCAGTTTTGTGGCACCCTCCATCAAGCGTTCAAAATCATAGGTTACCCTTTTGGACTGGATGGTTTTTTTCAATCCTGAAATGATGAGATCAGCAGCTTCCTGCCATCCCATATATTCAAACATCAAAACACCGGAAAGGATCAACGAACCAGGATTCACCTTATCCTGCCCGGCATACTTGGGTGCCGTCCCGTGGGTGGCTTCAAAGATGGCATGTCCTGTTTCATAATTGATATTCGCCCCCGGGGCAATCCCTATACCACCAACTATGGCAGCAAGGGCATCAGAAATATAATCACCGTTCAGGTTCATGGTTGCGATGACGGAATATTCGGCAGGCCGTGTCAGGATCTGTTGCAAAAAGGCATCTGCTATAAAATCTTTGATCAACAGCTTTCCCTCTCCGAGGGCTTTATCCTGGGCCGCATTCGCGGCTGCTTTATTTTCTTTTTCAGCAATCCGGTCATATTGCAGCCAGGTAAATACCCTGTCACCGAATTCCTCTTCGGCCACTTCATATCCCCATAATTTAAATTGTCCTTCGGTAAATTTCATGATATTCCCTTTGTGCACAAGGGTGACGCTGGGAAGATTGTGATTCAATGCATAATTTATGGCGGCCCTGACCAGGCGGAAGGTACCTTCTTTGGAGATTGGTTTGATCCCGATGGATGAGGATTCCGGAAAGCGTATCTTGGTCACCCCCATCTCTTCCTGGAGGAATTTTTTTACCTTCTCCGCTTCGGGCGTACCGCTCATCCATTCGATCCCGGCATAAATATCTTCAGAGTTTTCCCTGTATATAACCATATTTGTTTTAGACGGATCTTTCACCGGTGAGGGGACACCTTCATACCATTTGACAGGCCGCAGGCAGGTATACAGGTCCAGGATCTGTCTCAGTGCAACATTCAAGGATCTGATCCCCCCTCCTACCGGGGTGGTCAGTGGTCCCTTAATGGCTACCAGGTATTCATTAATGGTATCCAGTGTCTCCTGGGGCAGCCATTCTTCTGATTGATTATAGGATTTTTCACCCGCTAAAACCTCTTTCCATGCAATCTTCCGGTTGCCATTGTATGCCTTTTCGACTGCAGCATCGAAAACCCTGACAGAAGATGCCCATATGTCCGGGCCTGTTCCATCCCCTTCAATAAATGGAATAATTGGAAAATCAGGTACCTGCAATACGCCGTCCTGAATAGTAATTTTTTGTCCTGCCATTTTGTTTGTGTTTTGGTCGTTCACAAAAATAACAAAAGAAAGATGTCATACAATAAAAAACAGGATTATTCGAAATCAAGGTTAAACCGCTCCTTGAGTTTGCCCAGGTTGGGATTCTTCTTGATCATATGATCATATTTCTCTTCTGAAGTATAAAGTAAGTTCTCATTCCCTTCCACCTCCTGGACCACGGGGATAATTCTGAACTGTGTGTTCTGAAGAGTATCTTCCAAATAACTTACAAGGTCATGTTTGATGTCCCTGTTGAATTCCTCAATTTGCGATGAATTACTGAAGATCACCTCAATTTGCAATGCATCTCCGAGGGAGGGAAGGTGGTGCTTCAGGCTGCTTGACATACGGGGTTTATCTTCCCTGATCCGATCAGCGTATTCATTCCATTTTTCAAGCAGGTCATCCTGGGTAAATGCCCTGGACAGTACCTGGCGGATTTTCCTGCCAGCATCTTTCTCTTCTTCCTTCCCGGTTCTGCCGACACCATTCAGGGCATCCTTGATAGAAGGTACGGTCCCAGGTAGTTTTTTCCTTGGCTGCGCAGGCAGGCTGTCCGGATATGCCTTTGTCTCCTTCTGCCCGGCTGGTGGAGCAGGCTTAACCTCCAGGGGTGGCGGATCAATATTTTTTTGTACAGGTGGATCCGGTTCAGCGGATTGTTTCAGACCAGCAGCCGGATCACCTTGTATTTTATCAGGGGGAGTTTCCTCAGCGGGGAGTTCGTCACTGGTCAGGGCTTTTTTTTTTGACACCCCTGATATGTTGCAAAGCTTTATCAGTGCCAGCTCGACATGAAGCCGCTGGTTTCTGCTGGCCTTATAGGAAACATCTGCCACACCCAGAATATCAAGGGCTTTGTACAGCCATTCCTGGCTGGTTACCTGGCTCTGTTTCTGGTATTTTTCACGGATCCCGGCCCCTACCTCCAGGAGTTGAAGCGTTACCGGATCCTGGCATACCAACAAATCCCTCATATGGCTGCTGAGTCCCACAAGAAAATTATGCTCATCGAATCCATTCTCCAGGATCTCATTGAAAATCATAAGGGTTTCTCCCACCTCTGCTCCAAGACAGGCTTCGGTGATCCTGAAATAATAATCATAATCCAGTATATTCAGGTTCCGGATAACATCCTCATACTTGATTGATTTTCCTGAGAAACTGACGATCTGGTCGAATATCGAAAGTGCATCCCGCATCGCACCATCAGCCTTTAATGCAATAATATTATAGGCATCTACTTCATATTCAATACCTTCTTCTTTTGAAATAAATTCAAGGTAAGCAACAATATCATCCACCTTGATCCGGTTGAAATCAAAGATCTGGCAACGCGAAAGGATGGTAGGGATGATCTTATGTTTTTCCGTGGTTGCCAGGATAAACACGGCATGGGCCGGAGGTTCTTCAAGGGTTTTAAGAAATGCATTGAAAGCCTGGGCGGACAGCATATGGACCTCGTCAATAATATATATACTGTATTTTCCAACCTGTGGCGGGATCCTCACCTGTTCTGTCAGGTTCCTGATGTCATCAACTGAATTATTGGATGCCGCATCCAGTTCATGGATGTTAAAAGCCCTGGATTCGTTAAAGGAAGTGCAAGATTCACAGGTGTTGCAGGGTTCGGCATCATCGCTTATACTGTTGCAGTTTATGGTCTTGGCAAAGATCCTGGCACAGGTGGTTTTCCCTACTCCCCGGGGACCGCAAAACAGGTAGGCATGGCCCAGGTGATTGTGCTGTATGGCATTCTTCAGGGTATTGGTAATAGCCGATTGTCCAACTACTGAAGTAAATGTTTCAGGTCTGTATTTCCGCGCCGATACGATGAAATTATCCATGCGGTTAAAATTAGTAATTACCTTCTTAGTAAGCAAGGTGAATTTATTTTGTACATATCAATAAAGTTCCTATTTTTGTGCGCTCAATATTAAATAACCAAATTTTTAAAAATGTTGAACCAGTACGAAACCGTTTTCATTACAACTCCCGTTTTGTCTGAAAGTCAGATGAAGGAAACGGTCGACAAGTTCAAAAAGATCCTGACTGATAACAGTGCAGAGATTGTTCATGAAGAGAATTGGGGCCTTCGAAAACTGGCCTATCCTATTCAGAAAAAGTCGACCGGATTTTACTACATGATTGAATTCAGGACTGAGGGAAGCCTTATTCAGAAAATCGAAACAGAATTTAAAAGAGATGAACGCATCATCAGGTTTCTGATTGTCAGGCTTGAAAAATACGCCGTAGCGTATGCCGAAAAGAAAAGGGCCAGGAAGAAAGCTGAAACAGAAAAAATCAAGGAGGATTAATCATGGCACAGAATCAATCAGAAATCAGGTATCTCACTCCCCCAACAGTAGAGATCAAAAAGAAAAAGTATTGCCGGTTCAGGAAAAACCGGATTAAATATATTGACTATAAGGATCCTGAATTCCTCAAGAAATTACTGAATGAACAGGGTAAGATCCTCCCTAAAAGGCTCACGGGCACCTCACTGAAGTTTCAGCGTAAAATATCCAGGGCTATTAAACGGTCACGCCACCTGGCAATGCTGCCCTATGTAACAGATTTGTTGAAATAATAAATTGGAGGATCAGCCATGGACATTATATTAAAAAAAGACATACCCAATCTGGGTCACAAAGATGACATCATCACGGTTAAGGATGGTTATGCCCGGAATTTTCTTATTCCCAAGGGAATGGCAGTTAATGCCACAGCATCTGTAAAAAAAATGCACCAGGAAATTCTTAAACAGCGTTCTCACAAGGAGGAGCAGATTAAACACGAAGCGGAAGGGATCGCCGAAAAAATGAAGGATATCAAACTGACCATTGGCGCCAAAACGAGTACCAAGGGTAAGATCTTCGGTTCGGTAAACACCATTCAGCTTGCAGAGGCACTGAAAGAAGAAGGATTTGAGATTGACCGGAAAGACATCGCCATCAAGGAAGAATTGATCAAGGAAGTGGGCATTTATACAGCAATGGTAAAACTGCATAAGGAAGTAAAGATCGAAATCCCATTCGAGATCTTCGCGGAATAAGGGACTGCATCCCAACATCCTTACATCACGAAATCAATGAAACGCAACTAATTCTATAAGAGTTAGTTGCTTTTTTTTTCACAATAGTTGTGATTACAATAATATTAGCGTAATTTCGTTCAAATAATAATATATTTTATTAAATGATAGAAAAGCAGGCTACAACAACTGAGCATTACAAGAAATTAATTGAAATACTTGGCAAAAGATATGTGAAAGCAAGGATCGAAAGTCCATACGATTTCATCCATATTGCATCCAGGGGATTGAATGCGAATGTAATCATAAACTTCCGGGTATATTTCAATATTTCTCTTCAGGCCACTGCACATATGCTGAATATTTCTGAACCAACAATATACAGATGGACCAGGGCAAACAAACCCCTGGAAAGAAATTTTTCAGTTAAATTATTTGAAATTACAGACTTGTTCCTTTATGGTTCTGAAGTTTTCGGCAGCAAGGAGGATTTCTTAAAGTGGTTAAATCTTCCTAATACCTCTCTGGGAGGTATGGAGCCTCAGGAGCTCATTGAGATTCCAGGAGGAGTATCCAAAGTAAAAGAAATAATCGGAAGAATTGAACACGGCGTTTACAGTTGATCATGATCGTTTACCGAATTACAGGCAACAAATACGCTAAAGATATATCCGGATCAGCTGCTGCAACATTTGGAGGCAGATGGAATAAAAAAGGTACTCCTGTTTTATATACAGGAGAAAGCAAGGAAATTGCACTTTTAGAGATAATAGTACATACACCTCCTATGTTGGCACCTAATCTTGATATCCTGACTTTGGAAATTCCTGATGATTCTATCACTGTAATTGAGAAAAATCAACTTCCTCCGAACTGGATTGACTATCCTGCGCCTACCATTCTTTCCGAGATAGCAGAAAGATGGGTATCGGCCCAAAAGACAATAGCACTGAAAGTTCCAAGCTGTATTATCCGCAGTGCACATAATTATATCCTCAATTGCCGGCATCCTGAATACAACAAGGTGAAAATAATAGCACACAAGGAATTTCATTTTGATTCAAGGCTGACAAAATGAACTGATAAATTCAAAACGGGATGGCTGTTTTGCTTGTTGGGGATGAAGGGCAACCATCCCTTTTTGCTTTAATCTTTCATTGCGATGGCTTCGATCTCGATAAGCACATCCAGCGGAAGTTTTACCACCTGGTAGGCTGCCCTTGCCGGCGGGTCCTGCTTGAAATAACCTGCATAGACCTCATTCATCTCCTGAAAATGATCCATGTCTTTCAGCAGGCAGGTACATTTTACCACATCCCAGGAACTATATCCTGCGGCCTGCAATACGGCATCAATATTCTTCAACACCTGCTGTGTTTGTTCCTTTATCCCTCCTTCCGCCAGTTTTCCTGTTTCAGGTATGATTGGTATTTGTCCGGATACAAACAACATCCCTTTTTGTTCTGTTGCCTGGCTGTACGGACCGACAGCCCCGGGTGCTTCTTTCGTATGAATGATCTTTTTCATATAAGTGGTTTAAAAGTTATCATACCAGGTATCTCCCTTTTCGTATTGCAGATCTTTCAGTATGGCAGATTTAATATTGATCGTAAATGAATAACTCCGGTATGTACCAAAGGGCACCATATTGACAGACATCTCCCAGCAATGGAGATCCCTGTGAATCCTGATATTGGTGGTAGTAACCTCCATATTCTTAAAATCAAAACCCGAGTTATAACCTATCTTCCATTTTGGGGTCAGGCTGAAATCTCCCCTTATTCTGACGGACTGGATAATATTGGATTCATCATATGGTTTGGTGTACCGAAAATTATAGTCTATTCCCAGTGTCCATGGAATGGTGAAATCGACATAAGATGAGTAGTTTATATCATCATAACCGGTTGGATTGATCATCCTGGCCGTGGCATCATTGGCAAGCTCAACCTCGCTCCCTTCCTGCTGCCTGCCTGAGGCCCCCTGTTTGGAACTGAAATTCATACCTATGGAAAAGTCAATTCCGGTTACCCTGAACAATTGCTTATCAGTCTTAATCAGCGCCCGGTCAATATCGTGGCTCCGCCCGTTTTCATCGGTAACATAGGCATAGGGATTGAAGACGCCCCCGAAACGAAGACTCACTTTTCTTTTGAATAAACTGGTATTCCCGCTCATCCTGACTGTGGACCACTTCATGGAGTCTTTGAAGATATTGTAATTGGTGGAAAAATTCAGATTGTCGAGGAGCTTAACCTTGGTAACATCTTCAATGGTATCTGAACGGGGTTTTAATTTCATTTCAACATTATTCTTCAAAGACAGACTCACGGACCCTGAACGCCCGGAAGGTACCGGAACCCGGAAGACAGACTCATCATACAAAGGAAAGATCCGGGTCCTGCCGGAGGAATCAACCTGTACTTCCTGGTAGTAATTGGGTACGACACCAGACATATCCGGGACCAGACTGAAGCTTGCAGATGGTGATATAACATGCCTGATGGCTTCAATCCGTGATTTCTCACGGAAAGTATACATTCCATAAATCCTAGGCGTAAACGTCAATCCAACACTCGGTACCACAGCATGTGCATAATTGAAGCCGGGAATGGTATCTACGATCAGTGTATCAACCACCCTGCCATCCGGATACTGATAATCTTCAATCCATTGAGGATTTATGGATTTGGTAAATACGACACCTGAATACCTTACCGAAGGAGAAAAGGTAAAATAGTTAAGGAAGTTCAGCGCCAGACTGGCCGGTATGTTGTGAGCATAACCATTATCAAAATCTTCGGGCCGGGTTGTGGTGAAAAGCGAGTCAGTAATGGTACTGAGCCTGTTTTCAAGCTGGGCTGTATATGAGATCTGGAATTTTTCGTACCAGCGTGGACTCCCGGCTGCATTTTTTCTCTTCAGGGGATAGATCCTGTTCATGTTAAAATTTATTGAAGGCAGATTCAGATCCATCATCTTGGTCTGGCTGTT
>DAOUVF010000401.1 GCA_030667765.1 Bacteroides sp. | reverse complement strand
GTAAGTACCTCTGGGTCCTGAGTGATGCATGGGATATAATCGCGTATCCACACCATAGCCTTCCTAAGACCCAGGCTTTTAAACTGGATCCGGCAGATGGCACAGTGCTTGACTCTGTTATGATCCCTTATTATAATGTGCCTGAGATAAGCAAGCGCTTTATGATGGGACTGGCCTGGTTTGATTCCAGTCTGCTGGTATCCTATGCCGGGGGATGGGGTCCGGGGATGGTCCGGATCGCATGGGACAGGAGGTTTTATGATATCTGTTGTGCACATCCGGCCGGAATGGAAGTGATCAAAAATGAATTATGGGCTGTAAGGTATAGGGAAGGGGATGGCACCGGGCAGATGATCCTGCCGGTGGATGTCTATGATTCTTTGAGTGAGGAGGACCCGTCAAGGAGGATGGAATTTGATTTTCCGGCCAGCGACCTGGCCTGGGACGGGACAAATGTCTGGCTGCTCGATCCGGATGAAAAGAAGTTGAAGATGATGGTGGTCGCCGATACCCTGCCGACAGATCCCCCGGATACGGTACATGGATTATTCAGTATAGATTATCTGGAACTTATCCCCGCAAAGCCAACCATAGAAGATGATGTAAAAATTGTCAGCCATACAACCTTCAGCTCGGGCGGATGCGGACTGGCTGAAAGCAAGATTGTTCATGACTCCAACAGCCACCATATCTTTGCCATGCATGATATGGGGATGTTGACCTATATCTGCCATTCTTCAGATACATTTGATCTTGGCAGGCTAAAGAAGGGTTACCATGAGGTAAACTATGAACTGTCAGTCACAGATAAGAAACTGCCATCAGTTTCCGAGATCATCAATTTTTTTGTACAGGATACGGTACCTCCCCCTTACTACCTTGAACTAATTCCTGAAGTGCCTGTAGCCGGGCAGGAGGTTAAGATCCTTACACACGGGATATGTTATATCAACACCTGGATAGACCTGGTGGACAGGCATATCATCCTGAAGGCATATTATAACAGTTGCAGCATGGCGCCGTGTGGACTGGATACCCTTTCACTGGGTTTCCTGAGTGCGGACTCCTATACACTGGATTATTACCTGTACGATATTTGTGCAGATCCCTGGTGGGATTCCCTGGTCTATTACGAGAATCTCAAGTTCGATGTGACCGGCACCACCGGTACGGCTGACATCTCACCGGAGGATATACTGGTGTATCCTAACCCCGCTTCAGACAGGATCTTCATTTCGATACCTGGAAATGATACAGATTATGATTTCAGAATATACTCGGTCACGGGACAACTGCTGCAACAGGAAAGTCTCCTGCCGCCGGTGGACCAAACGCCGGTCTACCTGGATGATCTGCGTCCGGGCCTATACCTTATCCACTTATCTGAAGGTGCCAACAGATATCCTAAAAAACTGGTGATCAGAAAATAATTCGGTAATTTGCAGTTAGAAATCCCAAAATAACTGCAGAATGAGTCTTAAGCCAGTCCGGACTTCCTGGAATTTCATCCGTGATGCACTGATTTTATTTTTGATGACATTATTTCTGTCTCAATGCAGCGGACCGGACATTCCTTCCATTGGAACTGGACTTACCATGATGCAGGCCTCTGAATTATCCCAACCTGCCCTGCATTGTATCCAGCAACCCTATCCTTACAAACCGGGACATGTACTCATGAGCGATAAGGATGTAGTGCCCCCAAGGGACAAGCACCCTGCATTTTACGGGTGTTTTGACTGGCATAGCTCGGTACACGGGCACTGGACACTGGTCAAATTATTGAAGGCTTTCCCGGATATGCCGGAAGGGGAGGAGATCAGGAAAAAACTCTCCCAAAACCTTACGGCAGGTAACCTGAAGAAGGAAACTGCTTTCTTTTATTCGGAAGGGAATAAAACCTTTGAACGGACCTATGGCTGGGCATGGCTCCTGAAACTGGCCCTTGAAATGGCAACCTGGGATGATCCACTCGGAAAGGAACTGTACCAGAACCTGAAACCACTTGCAGATTCACTTGTTGGGAAATATTTGGAATTCCTGAAGAAACTTCCTTATCCCATTCGTGTCGGGGAACATACCAATACGGCATTCGGACTGGCATTTGCCTGGGATTATGCCCACCATACCAACCATAACCAGCTCAGGGGGATGATAGAGCAAAGATCCCGGGATTTTTATCTTGGTGACAGGGGCTGTCCGGTGGACTGGGAGCCAGGCGGGTTTGATTTTATTTCGCCCTGCCTTATGGAGGCCGACCTGATGTCACGCATCCTGTACGAACGGGAATTCAGAGCCTGGTTGAAGGAATTCCTGCCAGGCATCCTGGAGATGGAACAATTCCAGCTAGCACCGGCAAGGGTGACAGACCGTTCTGATCCCAAGATCGTCCACCTGGATGGATTGAACCTGAGCCGGGCATGGAACCTTTTCCATATCTCATCAAAATTGAAGGGTGAATACCCGCACTTGACCGATCTCGCCTGGTTGCACCTGAATGCCTCACTGCCACATATAGCCAGCGGACATTACGAGGGGGAGCACTGGCTTGCCTCCTTTGCCCTGTATGCCCAGTTCTCACAGTTTGATTGATCCTCCGCCTAAAAACAACACCATGAAAGATTTGTATCGAGTTTTCAGCATCATTCTTTTTAGCTTGCTGGTGCCCCATGTGGTAAACGGCGGGGTATACATAATGTAGGTTTCTCTACAGCATGGTGAGGAAAATGGCCATAATCAGGTAGGAGCTATTCTACTACAGGTAATCAAATATCTTTTCTACGATCTCAAGACCGGCCCTGTGTCCGGTTCCTTTGAAAATAACATTACCTCCCTGACCGGATAAGTTCACTTCAACGATGGAATCATTGCTTTCCTTTATCCTGCGCGACATATTCCCTGTCAGGGGAGCCTTTAACTCCCCTGAAATGTTTTTGATTACCCTGGTTTCCAACCTGAACGATCCATGCTTTAATACAACGGCCAATTCCTGTCCTTCAAATGATATCCTGGTAATTTTAGACCTGTTATAGGTGCTGAACATATAATACTTCCCCCCAAGGTATAAGAAAGCGATAAATCCCATAAAAAATTTACCAAGCCAGGGGATCTTGGCGATGGAGATAAACAGTGAAGCATCCTTTCGCTGAAATCCATTGCACTGTATCCATATCCAGGCCTCGGGAAAGGAAGTCCCCCAATCCTTCTCGATATAACCCTTTCCGCCTGAATAATCAATCTCCTTTTTGTTGAAGGTCAATGTCCCTGATAAATCATGGTTGGCTGATACGATCCCGTGATAACACTCCATAAAGGGAACATATGAATACCATCCCATGATC
>DAOUVF010000214.1 GCA_030667765.1 Bacteroides sp. | reverse complement strand
ATCTGGTAATCAATAAAGGTAGGATTCTGAATGAAGGGTTCAGCGGCTTTCAACACGGGATGGAAAAGGAAAGATTCTCTGAACTTGAAAAGGATCTGGGCTTCTTCCGCCAGCTTGAAGAGATACTCAAGCTCCTCATCCTGCCATTGCAGTGGTTTTTCGAGAAGAATATGTTTTGATCCTTTGATGGCATTGATGATATGATTTGAGTTTATCTCATCTGTATGGTCAACAATAATGGCATCACAGCTGTCAAGAAAAGCCTCAAAGGATGCAAATACAGGGATTTTAGAATTTTCCGATAGAAGATTGGTATGATCAGGACTGGGGTGGTAACTACCAGAAAATGAACAAGTTGAAAGATCAGAAAGAGTTCTGCTTAAACTCGCGACTGGATCATAATCCCCGATAATTCCAATCTTAAGCATTGAAGATCATGTGTTTCTACAAACATAAAGCATTTACAAGATTGAATGCTAAATACTTTTCAACTACTAGTCTTTTATTGTTAAAAAAGTTTCAAATTTGCAGGATCGGGAATATTGATGAATGATACTTACCGGCATAAAGGTTTAAGGAAACAATTGGTAGAAACCATCCGTTCAAAAGGCATCCTTGATGAGAAGGTCCTTGAAGCCATCGGAAACATCCCCAGGCACCTGTTCATGGACAGCGGTTTTATCACTTTTTCATATAAGGACCAAGCCTTTCCGATAGGGGAGGGCCAGACCATTTCGCAGCCTTATACGGTAGCTTTTCAAACCCAATTGCTTGAAGTCAAACCGAGTGACCGGGTTCTCGAAATTGGCACCGGTTCCGGTTATCAGACAGCAGTGTTGATTGAACTCGGAGCATTTGTATTTACCATTGAAAGGCAAAGGAAATTATTCCTGAAGGCTCAGGAAAACCTGGGCTTGCTGGGCTATAAGCCTCACTTTTTTTATGGGGATGGATACCAGGGGAAACCAACCTATGGTCCGTATGACAGGATCCTGGTTACAGCAGGTGCAGAGTATATACCCGCAAAGTTAAAGGGGCAGCTAAAGGTGGGAGGCATCATGGTCATTCCGGTCGGGGACAGAAACAGCCAGAGGATGATCCGTATTGTCAGGAAAGCAGAGACAGATTTCGAACAGTCAGAGCATGGACTTTTTGCATTTGTGCCCCTGTTGACGGGGAGGGAAGATTAAGTTTAATCTATTATTTATGATAACAATAAAAAGACTCGAATTCAATCCATTCAGTGAAAATACATACGTCATATCTGATAATACCGGCGAGTGCCTGATAGTGGATCCGGGATGCCAGGAGCCGGAGGAACAGGATCTTCTCCTGGATTATTTTAAGGAGAAAAAATTGAAACCTGTAAAAATAGTCAATACACATTGCCACATTGACCATATCCTGGGAACGGCATTTCTTCATGATCAATTTAAACTTCCTTTCCTGATCCATCCACAGGAGAAACCGCTTCTTACAGCCAGTATTACACAGGGGGAGTTATTCGGACTGGAAGTACAAACTCCTCCCGAACCCACGGATTATTTGAATGAAGGTGATACGGTCACATTTGGTAACTCGATGTTCGAGGTAATTCATATTCCGGGGCACTCTCCGGGAGGGATTGTCCTGCTTAACAAAGATCAAGGATGTATGTTTACGGGTGATGTATTGTTCCAGGGGAGTATTGGCCGGACCGATTTGCCGGGCGGTGATTATGACAGCCTGGTGAACAGCATCCGTCAGAAATTGTTAATACTGGATCCGGATATACGGGTGTACCCGGGACATGGTCCGGATACAACAATAGGGATAGAAAAACAATCAAATCCTTTTTTTCAATAGATGTTATTACCTTTTACAAATTAGATTTAAATGGATCAGTTTACCTACCGTCACATTGGTCCCCGGAAAAATGATGCAGCGTTGATGCTCAAAAAGATCGGGGCCAGGACCTTCGAAGAATTAATAGATCAAACCATTCCCTCCTCCATCCGGATGGAGAATCCCCTGGGATTACCAGAAGGGATCAGTGAATATGAATATTTCAACTCACTGAAGGAAATTGCTTCACGGAACAAGCTCTACCGGTCATTCATTGGACTGGGATATTATAATACCATACTACCTGCTGTAATCCAGCGAAATATACTCGAGAATCCAGCCTGGTACACTTCCTACACGCCATACCAGGCAGAGATATCGCAGGGCAGGCTGGAAGCCCTCCTTAATTTCCAGACCATGGTCATGGAGTTGACCGGCATGGAAATTGCCAATGCATCACTGCTTGATGAGCCTACAGCAGCTTCGGAAGCAATGATCATGATGTACAATGCCAGGTCGAGAACAATGGTCAGGGAAGGAGTAGTGAAATTCTTTGCAGATGAAAATACCTTTCCCCAGACCCTGGATTTGCTTACAACACATGCCGAACCCCTGGGGATTGAGCTGGTGTTTGGTTCTTTTGAATCAATATCACTGGATGAAGGATATTTTGGTGCCCTGGTTCAATACCCTGGAGCTGATGGTCGTATCATTGACTATCAGGAATTTGTGTCTGGTGCCCATTCAAAAAACATACTTGTCGGGGTGGCTGCTGATCTCTTGAGCCTGGCCATCCTGGTCCCACCGGGAGATTGGGGAGCAGATGTGGTGATCGGGTCCACACAGCGTTTTGGCATTCCCATGGGTTATGGGGGTCCCCATGCGGCATATTTTGCCACAAGAGAAAATTTCAAACGGAATATCCCCGGACGCATCATCGGGGTTTCTGTTGACCGGCATGAAAATCCGGCCCTGCGTATGGCCCTGCAGACACGCGAACAGCATATCAAAAGGGAACGTGCCACATCCAATATCTGTACTGCACAGGCCCTGCTGGCTACCATGGCGGGAATGTACGGGGCTTATCACGGTCCGGATGGACTGAAAAGGATTGCCACAGAGATCCACACTGCTACATCTCTTCTGGCAGATGGACTGATGGAACTGGGATTTATCTTAGATGGCAAGGATTATTTTGATACACTGACCATCAGGCTTCCGGAAGGACTTACAAGCGGAAAAGCCCGGGAGATTGCTCTCCAGTATGAGGTCAATTTTTCTTACCCCGATGAACGAACCCTGAGGATGAGCATGGACGAGACAGTTGATTTGGATGACCTGAATAGGATACTGCAGATTTTCGCTTTACTTGCTGAAGAAAAGTTTGTTCCACTCACCGGGATATCTGCTCAAAATAGTATTGATGCCGGGTTCCGGAGGGATGATGATTTCATGGTGCAGGATATTTTTAACCGCTATCATTCTGAAACGGAGTTGATGAGGTACATTAAGAAACTGGAAAGACGGGATTTCTCCCTGGCCCATTCCATGATCTCTCTAGGTTCCTGTACGATGAAGCTGAATGCCGCTATCGAGATGCTCGCCCTCAGCTGGCCTGAGTTTGGCAACCTGCACCCCTACATTCCAATTGATCAGGCCGAAGGTTACCACCAATTATTCCATGAACTGAAGAGCGACCTGAAAACAATCACCGGATTCGATGAAGTTTCATTGATGCCCAATTCGGGTGCATCCGGAGAATTTACCGGACTCATGGTGATCAGGGCCTGGCACAGGAATCGCGGGGAAGCTCACCGGAACGTTGTACTGATCCCTGCATCGGCACATGGGACCAATCCGGCCAGTGCTGTTATGGCCGGCATGGAGGTTGTGGTTGTGGATTGTGATGAGCACGGGAACATAGACCTGGATTGTCTCAGGCAATCAGCAGAGAACCATAAGGACAAGCTGGCCGCATTTATGATAACCTATCCCTCCACGCATGGTGTTTTCGAAGAAAAGGTGAAAGAAATGATACAGGTGGTGCATGAATTTGGGGGACAGGTATATATGGATGGTGCGAATATGAATGCGCAGGTTGGATTGACTAATCCGGCCCTGATCGGTGCTGATGTCTGCCACCTGAACCTGCATAAGACATTTGCAATACCACATGGCGGGGGCGGACCCGGCATGGGGCCCATTGCCGTGGCCAATCACCTGGTGGAATTCCTGCCTACGCATAAGCTTGCTGAAACCGGCGGGATCAATGGAATCCCTGCTGTTTCAGGCGCCCCCTGGGGCAGTGCAAGCATACTTACGATTTCCCATGCTTACATTAAGTTGCTTGGTGGACCTGGACTGACCGAGGCAACCAGGTATGCCATTCTGAATGCCAATTACCTGGCAGCCTCCCTGAAAGACTTTTTTGAAGTTCTTTATACCGGTGAAAATGGATTCGTAGGGCATGAGATGATCCTGGATTGCAGGCCATTCAGACAATTCGGTGAGATAAGTGAGGCTGATGTTGCAAAACGCTTAATGGATTATGGATTCCATGCACCTACTCTGTCCTTTCCGGTCCATGGTACCCTTATGGTCGAACCCACGGAAAGTGAGTCAAAAGAAGAACTGGACAGGTTCATTGAGGCGATGAGATCCATTTATGATGAAATCCTGGAGGTCAGGGATGGTGTTGCCCCGACTGATAATAATGTCCTTAAAAATGCCCCGCATACAGTTGACGAATCCGCCGGGGATAAATGGGAACATCCATATGCCAGGGAAAAGGCTGCATTTCCCCTGAGATGGATCAGGGAAAATAAACTCTGGCCTGCCGTTGGCCGCCTGGATGATGTGTATGGAGACAGGAACCTGATTTGTTCCTGCCTGCCCATTGAAGAATACCGGAACAGGGATAGAGCCACTTAAAGATCAAGTTTGTCGATCAGGTAAAGGAGGCTGGCCATGGCGGCGCTTCCCATCTGCAGTTCACGGATATTTACCTGCTCAAAGGTATCGTTTGGGGAGTGGTGGTAATCGAAATACCTTTGCGGGTCAGGTACAAAGCTGATTAATGGGGTGCCGAATTTTTTCAGGGGTGCAATATCCACTCCGCCGCCACCAGGCTTAAATTCTGTGATCCCATAAGGACTGAAGTATTTTTCGAGTGCTAGCATTTTTTCCAGCCTGGTCCCGGTTGTTCCGATACCGAATCCCCTGGGCAACAGTCCGCCCCTGTCTGACTCGAGTGCCACATAATGATATTCATTTCTTAACTCAGCCAATGCAGCATATTTCTTTCCGCCCCGCTGGGCGATTTCCTCATCCATGAACATGACAGCCCGCACAGTTCTTTTAGGCTTGATGCCAAGGCTTTTATATAAGCGGAGTACTTCCATGGCCTGTATGCAGCCGGCCCCGTCATCATGGGCCCCTTCGCTGTTATCCCAGGCATCCAGGTGCCCTCCTACGGTAATGATCTGCTCAGGGTAATCAGTCCCCCGGATCTCCCCAATCACATTATAGGCCCTTACCTCTGGCATGTTTTTACAATTGCTGACGAGGTGCATCTGCAATTCCGGATCTTCCTTCAGCCAGGCACTTAGTAGTTCGGCACCCACGGTACTGACTGCAACTGCGGGGATCCGGTCTGCTCCTTCCTTATAATACATGACGCCCGTATGCGGGTGATCATCCAGCGCTGTGGTCAGTGAACGGACGACCGCGGCTACGGCACCATAAGGTGCTGCCCGGGATGCTCCCCGTGTCCGCTGGCTGGCTGCGCCACCATAGGCCCTGAAAGTATTCAGGAGGGATGGGTCCATGGGTTTGTTAAAAAAGACTATTTTACCTTTAATGGCTTTT